>SLHU01000432.1 GCA_007135995.1 Clostridiales bacterium
AGCACCCAGATGATGCAGATCCTGCTCGAGCAGCTTCTGATCGGACTGATACGGCACGATATGGCAATAGAGCGGGACACACGAAAGTCAGGTGATACCAAGGAGCACCATGAACAGTTGATTGTTGAGAAAATCAATCAGTTTCTGACCTGTAATCTTTATCAGAAAATAACGCTTGATGATGTCTGTTCAGAATTGCTTTTCTCACGCACATATCTTAAATCAATCTACAAAAAATGGACCGGGGACAGTATTATGCATCATTTTCTGGTCATGAAAATTGATGAAGCAAAGCGTCTGATCAGCAAGCAGCAATATACGTTCAGTGAGATTGCCCAGCAGCTTCATTTTTGCTCTGTTCATCATTTTTCAAGAACATTCAGCCGGCTTGCCAGGCTGACCCCCAGGGAATTCGCCAGATCTGTCCAATCTCGCGGCTTATTATGAGCCGGCTGCTGCGCTGTTGCAGGGTGCAGCGTCTAGAGCCTTTATGGTGAACACAGCTTCGGGCACCTCCATGGAATTAATCCTTCGAATTAATCCTTCAGTTTCAGGTACTGTGCCAGTCTGACAGCGGCCCGCTCAGCCGCTTCGATTGCCGGCATTTCACAAAATATTCGCAGAAGCGGTTCAGTTCCGGAAAAGCGGGCAATCAGCCAGCCTCCGTTGTCAAGGTATATTTTACAGCCATCCAGATAACTCACCCGTTCAATGTCTGAACCGAAAGCCGGAAATTGCTCTTGTTTCCTGAGCAGCGCTTCAATATCTGTTTTCAGTTCGTCACTAAAACGATAGTCATACTCAACCATGAAAAGCTCACCAAATTGTCTGGTGATATCAATGTATATTTCGGACAGCGGTTTGCCGGTCACTGCAATCATTTCAACCAGAAGGGCAGCCGCGTATATGCCGTCTTTTCCTGGAATATGGCCTCTGACAGTCAAACCGCCGGATGATTCGCCACCAATGATCGCGTCTGTTTCCTGCATTTTAGATGATATATGTTTAAAGCCCACCGGAACTTCATAGCAGCTTTCACCAAAATGAGCTGCGACCCGGTCAAGCAAATGGGTCGTCGCGACGTTTCGGACACAGGGTCCTTTCCAGCCTTTGATGGTACGAAGATAATAATAGAGTAAAACCAGAATCTGATTCGGGTGCAAAAACTCGCCTTTATCATCAATGATGCCAAGTCTGTCAGCATCACCATCGGTCGCGATCCCTAAATCACAGTGATTTTCTTTCACAACCTGTTTAAGCGCATTCAACGTATTCACATTGGGTGACGGCAGACGCCCGCCAAACAGCGTGTCGCGCCGTTCATGAATCACTTCCACCTCACAGCGGGCAGTCATCAGAATCGTCTGCAGACTGGTGCGCGAGACACCGAACATCGGGTCCAGCGCAATTTTTAAATGTCGTTCACGAATCACATTCATGTTTACCGCATGAATGATCGCGTCAATATACTGGTTTGTGGGGTTAATCCAGATAATCTTCTTTGCTTCCAGCGCCTGTTCCAGAGGCATGATCTGTATTCTGTCAGGATCAACCCGGCTGATATAGTCTTCCAGACGCTGTGTCACCTCCAGTTCAGCATCTCTGCCCCCGTGCGTAAACAATTTAACGCCATTATATAGCGCCGGGTTATGACTGGCTGTTACGGCAAGGCCATAGGCTGTATCCATTTGTTTAACGGTGTGCATGATCAGAGGCGTGGGTGCGTCACGGTCAATCACACGGCAAGTGATGTCATTGCCGGCCATCACCTCCGCCAGCCATTGTGCAGACTCTTTTGACAAAAAGCGGCGGTCATAGCCTATGATCATCCCTTTTTCAGCAGCTTTGTCATCCTTCATCATGTCTGCCAGCCCCTGCGCCAGGATTGTCAGGTTGGCTCTTGTAAACTCATCCGCGATAATGGCACGCCATCCGCCCGTTCCGAATTTAATCATTTTCCCTCTCCTGTAGCAGCCGGCTGCAGTACGCCAGATCCTCCTGTGTATTTACCCCGAGTATCTGATCTTCATCTTCAATCGTGAGTGTGTGCACAACATGGCCTTGTTCTATCAGCAAAGCCGGGATATCTGTCAAGTAGTACTCACCCTGTGCATTGTTGTTTTTAAGGTTATTCAACATTGGCCACAACAGGTGACTTTTAAAGACATAAACACCCGGATTCATTTCACGTATCGCCAGCTGATCCGGATTACAATCTTTTTGTTCAACAATGCCTTCAAAATGACCGTTTACGTCTCGAACAATCCGGCCATATGCCAGATCACGCTTGACAATGGCTGTCAGCATCGTACAGTCAGCGTCTGACTGCTGATGTTTCTTTACAAGCTGATCATACGTTTCTGCTTTAAACAGCGGCATATCACCATAGATGATCAGGATGTCCCCCTGATACGCTGCAAGCTTTCCGGCCGCGGCAGCGGCAGCATGACCTGTCCCCAGCTGCTGACCCTGTATGGCGTATTGATATTCAGGCCCCATTTCAGCTTTCACCTTTTCCGCCTGATAACCGACAACCAGAACAATATCCTGTTTTCTGACAAAATCAAGATTATCGGCGACCCACTTGAGCAGGGGTTTCCCGGCTGCCCGCCGCAGCACTTTGGGCAGTTCGGCGTTTTCAGACTGAAGCCTTTTACCTTTGCCCGCTGCAAGAACAATCACTTTCAAAGGTTTGTCAGTTTTTTCTGAGTGACCCTTTTTATCATTAAAGCGCATACGAATCGTCCTTTCTGACACCCGTATCTTGTTCTAGAACTCTGGCAGGAAAGCCCATGTCTTCCGCAGCCTTGAGAATCTTGTCCGCATAACTGCGGTGCGCGTACACAAAACAGCAGCCGCCGCCGCCTGATCCGTTGATTTTCCCGCCATAGGCACCCAGGCTGATCGCGCGTTCAAGGATCGCATCAATCTTCGCAGTCGAAATACCAAGACCATCGCGAAGCTGCACATGGTGTTCACTGATCAGCGCACCCAGCCTTTGATCATCCATCTGACCAGAGGTCAGCAAAGAAAGGCCTTCACGCAAAATCCGGTAATTGTTGATCTGTGCATCCAGCTTGCCGCGGTGCATCGTATCCAGGTGCTCAAGCAATTTTTTATTCTCCGGCTGGCTGATAAAGTCCCTTATATTTTCTATGCCATACGGTCTAAGTTGTTCCAGTGCTTCCTCAGCCGGTTTTTTCGCCTCTGCCAGAACACGTGTTGTGTCTTTTTGATCCAATGTATCAAACAAGATAAAACACCCTTGCAGCTTTGTCTCCAGCTTTCTGATGGCCAGGCCGCTGCTGAAATCGAGATGAACCAGACCGCCCAGTGCTGATGTGAAATGATCCATTTTACCGCCTGGCTCATTAAACTCTGCCACTTCAGCCTGAAATGCCCATTCCGCGATTTGCTCCGGATTGTTTTTTTCATGATGCCCGATTGCCTCCAGAAGCGCTTTTATCAAGACAACAATCATGGTACTTGAAGAGCACATCCCTTTGCCAATGGGTATTTGTGAATCAAGTTTAATATCATAACCCGATAGCTGACAGCCGGCACGGAGCAAAACCTGCACGGTACTGCGAAGGTAATCTCGTTTCGCTTTATACTCAATCGGCTGATCCAGATCAATCATCGTTTCTTCGTAAAGCCCCTGATCATTGACCGAGTCCAGGCGATCCAGACGACTGTCACGGATCAGAATGTTAATCAGCCGGTCCTGCCGCGGACTGATGGCCGCGAAAAACCGCAGGTTTATCGCAGTTGCGACTACTTCAAGATTGAGATAATCCTGATGCTCACCAAATAAACACAGACGGCTGGGGGTTGACACCCGGATCAGTTTATTCATAAAAGGCCTCCCTCGTCACCAATTGAACATTTCCATTCGCTGTGCCGTTTCGTTTTTTTCAGAATATTGATTGATATGATTCCTCAGTTATCTGACATGAACAGGGCTGCCACTCTAAAGAGAGCATTCCGCGATGATTTGTCTTTTGGCTGATATGTCTAATATAATCGACTCCTGCCGATCATGCTAGAGCTGAACGGACTGCTTTTTTGCACAATCGGACAAACAGCTGCATCTCGCCTTTTCCAGGACAATAGCACGTCTGCCTCCAGCTCCTTAGTGATATAAAACCTGTCGCTTCACAAAGAATGGACACGCCTTGCATTATATATTGATCCTGAATACGTGTCCGCCGCCGGACAAGTTGTGAAAACAGCTTCAGCCTTCGTTATACAGAACAATCATTCATGACAATCGCTTTAATCACATCAACTGATTCAGAAGCCTTTTTGAACGCCTCCGGTGCTTCTTCCAGTGTAAAAGTATGCGTCAGCAGCGGTTTTGTTTTAATGCGGCCATCCGCGAGCCACTGGATCGCAGTCGGAAAAGCATTAGCATAGCGATTGACCCCCACATAATCAAGTTCCTTTTCAATAAAGTCCGCAATGTTCATGGTTACATCATTGCCTGCAGGCCAGCCGACCTGGACCACACAGGCCCCTGGTCGCGCATGTGAGAAAAGAGCAGCACATGCTTTTGCCGATCCTGAAGTGTCAAACACAACATCGTAGCGGTTGCTGCTGCCGGCATCAAAACGACCCGCACCAAGACCGTCAGCCACGGCTAGTCTTTTTTCCTGTAAGTCAAGGCAGTCGGCCTGCCCTCCGCCTGCTGCCATGAAGGCCTGCAAGGTCATCAGCCCTATGGGGCCGGCCCCCACAATCAGCGCTGAAGCGCCCGGACTGAAAGAGGCCCGGTTGACAGCATGAATCGCGACTGCAGCCGGTTCTGCCATGGCTGCGTCGGCAAAGGACAAATGGTCCGGCATTTTAAACACAGCATCGGCTCTGATCGTCAGATAATCACAGAAAGTACCATTTACAGGCGGCGCTGACAAGAAAATGACGTCTGGACACAGATTATACCGGCCGCCGCGGCACACACTGCACCTGCCGCAGGGAATACCTGGTTCAAGAACAACTTTATCACCCGGTGACACATGCTTCACCAGATGGCCGCAGGCGGCAATTTCACCACTGGCTTCGTGGCCGGGAATATAGGGACGGTCAACAACAAAGTTTCCCAGCCTGCCTTCCTTAAAAAAATGGATGTCTGAACCGCAGATCCCGTTTGCCTTGATGGCTACAAGCACTTCGTCCGGTTTTGGCTTTGGTATTGCTTCGCTGACAAGCGTAAGCTGATGGTGCTGGTCAAGATAAAGGCATCGGTTAAGCTGTTTGTTTTGCTCGGACATAAACTGATCCTCCTGTTTGCCTGGGATTTGATGATTTCTGACTGATTTGTCCAGGTATGACGCACCTGATATCGCAGACCAATCTTAATCGGATGAAGTATGATTCCATCCTGCTGCCTGTCGTTAACTGCCATGAACAAAAAGCCTGATGACATTATCTTGATCATACATCATTAAAAGAGACCTGAAAAGTCTGACCACCTTACCCTGTCAAAGTGTTAAGTCAGTTTTCAGGTCCCTAGCTGTATTAATCATCAGCGTTTTTATGCGGCATCGGTTTCCGGTGTGCATCGGCCCTGTTACAGGACGCCTTTCGCACAGACAACACAAGCTGGTGCCTTTTCAGGGACACCTGAAAGATTGATCAGCAGATCATCACCTTGCCGGGAGAAAGCACCTTCAGCTTTACTGATCATCTGCATCTGCCCCGCAGCAGCGCCAAGGCCGGGAACCAGGATTTGTGTTTCTCCTGCCGGGCACTCATCAAGCAGCAAGTACAGGTCTTTTTCTTTTCGGGTAAAGAAAACCGTTATACCTTTTGCAAGACGTTCCTGCTGGCGTTCATAGGGTCTTGTCCCGTAGATCGCCTGACCATTCTGTTTCATCCAGGCACCCAGATATTCCAGACGATCACGCTGTTCCCGAGGAATCGTCCCATCTGCTTTTGGTCCGACGTTTATCAGGAAATTACCGTTATGACTCACACTTTCAATCAGCAGGGTCACCAGTTTCCGCGGCTCAATATAGTGTGTTTCATCTTCTTCCTGATTATAGGCAAAAGATAAGCCAAGACCACGGCATAATTCCCACTTTTTATTGAGCGTCATCTCCCCGTGCTGGTACTCTTTTGTCGTGAAATCACACCAGACATTACTCCAGCGGTCATTGACAACCCCTTCTTTCACCGTGTTGTAATAGTGAGCAAATAGGGTCGGTAAATCCTGTAGCCCTTTACGGGGCCAGCCAATATCGTTCCAAAGTACAGAGGGTTTATATTTTTCAATTAATTCAATCGCCTGGTTAAAGGCATAGTCAGCATAGGTATTGGTGATATTCATTGGATTTTGCAGATCAAACAGGTCCGTGATTGTGTCACTGGTGTAGCGCCAGTCAAGGATACCCGAGTAATACAAGCCGTATTTCATGTCAGCCTGCCTGACTGCCTCGCCCAGCTCTCCAATGATATCGCGTCCCGGGCCTTTCTTTCCTGTATGGTAGTCAGTATACTGACTGGGCCACAGGCATAATCCATCATGATGCTTGGTAACGGGTATAACATAGCCTGCGCCCGCGTCCTTAAACAGCTTGGCCCATGCTGCGGGATCCCAGTTTTCAGCCTGCCACATGTCAGCAAAATTCTCATAGGGAAAGTCTTTTCCGTATTTTTTTATGTGATGCTCGTAAGTAGGTCCTTTGCCAATGCGAAGGGAGTTCAGATACCATTCAGAATAGGGGTTATTGGAGAACCATTCTTCGCCAATGGGCATTTCACCAAGCTCGACGGTGGGCGGCGCGTATGCCGGGACAGAGTAAGCACCCCAGTGGATAAAAATACCCAGTTTGCAGTCTTCATACCACTCTGGCACTTGATGTGTTTTGACTGATTCAAGCACAGGCAGATATTTTTTATCGTTTTGTTTTTCACTCATGCTCGTGTACCTCCTGTTATGCGTTCTCATGACCCGTAAAAAGGTATTAAGAAAGGCATTAAGCTTACCGGAAGATCATCCAGGTCACTTATGCTGAAAAAATTCAACCAGCTCGCCATCAGGCCCGCGGAAAAAAGCGTTGCGGACAGGCATTGGCGGATCTGAAGGAATAGTCACATCCTGGGGAGGTGTGACTGCCTCGGCACCGGCAGCCATTGCCGCGGCATATGCAGCATCACAGTCGTCTGTACGCAGGCAGTAATGCATCCAGTCGCCTGTTGGTCTGCCGCTGGGCGGGCCGCCGGCAAAAACCTCCAGGTAATTACCATCTCCCAGATCAAGCAGACAGACGCGCTTGTCACCTTCGCCCCAGCAGGCGTTCATGGGAAAACCAAGGCCTCCACTGTAAAACGCGACGGTTTTATCATAATCTGATGCTGCCAGCGCAATGTGGTGGTATCCTGAACCGGGAACATTTGTCTTAGTTGTCATGTTGAGTCCTCCTGGTTTTGTCTGGCATCGGCTCTGCCGATACCGTCAGATTCAATATTCATATGTTCAATATAAGACGATCTCAGTTTATCAT
>SLHU01000259.1 GCA_007135995.1 Clostridiales bacterium
CGATTAAACAAGCCATAAAAAAGCTTGGCATTCAATCGGCTCATAACGCTTTCCTGTCCCCGCGTTGCCTTTATTCCCTCGATGATGTCATACTCGCCTGTCAGCCAGTCGTCGATCATGCCTGGAATCATTTCGGGCGGATGCTGAAGATCGCCGTCAATCAGGATGACCGCGTCACCTGACGCTTCGTCAAGTGCAGCGCAGATGGCAGCTTCTTTGCCGAAATTCCTTGAAAAGCGCAGGCCTATGATGCGAGTGTTGCTGATACTGGCCTGACTGATCAGATCCCAGGTTCGATCTTTTGAACCATCATCAACCAGAATCAGTTCGTAATCAACGGGCAAGTCCTGAAGAATCGGAATCAGTTTGCTCAAGGTCAGCGGGATCTGCTTTTCTTCATTATAAAATGGTATCAATATTGATATCAGCACAAGTGCACCTCCCAGATAATTCACCTCATTTTATCATGAAAATAAACATCATTGGGTGATGATCTGTTTGTGTGGAAGAATGTTTTACATAGAGTGCAAGGATATGATTCAGTATGACACAACGAGTTGCATAAAATTAACTAAATAATGGCCCTGGTCTTGATAAACAGACTGTTTCTGTATAGAATATAAGGTGGCTTTTAAAAAATAAATCGCATAAATGAATGGGAGAGTGACTATTATGGCCATGGTGGAGAAAAAAAGTATCAAGGACATTGATGTTCGCGGCAAGAAAGTAATTGCCCGCGTTGATTTTAATGTGCCTCTTGATAAAGAAACAGGTAAGATTACGGATGACAAAAGGATCAAGGGCGCGTTGCCGACAATTCAATATCTTGTTGAGCAAGGTGCAAAAATCATATTGGTGTCACACCTTGGCCGACCTAAATCCGGCCCTGAATCCAAGTTTTCAATGAAACCTGCAGCTGAAAGATTAAGTGAACTGCTGGGCAGGCAGGTTCTGCTGGCAGCGGATGTCATTGGCGAAGATGCCAAGGCAAAAGCCGCCGCGCTGAATGATGGCGATGTCCTGATGCTGGAGAATGTCAGATTCCATAAAGAAGAAACGAAAAACGAGCCTGAATTTGCCCGTGAGCTTGCATCAATGGCTGACATATTTGTCAATGACGCCTTTGGTACAGCCCACCGCGCGCATGCTTCGACGGCGGGGCTGGCAAACCATTTGCCTTCAGTCGGCGGATTCCTGATTCAAAAAGAGCTGGATCTGATGGGCAAAGCGCTGAGTGATCCGAAACGGCCTTTTGTTGCGATTCTTGGCGGTGCGAAAGTTTCAGATAAAATCGGTGTTATCGAAAATCTGCTTGAAAAAGTTGATACACTGATTGTTGGCGGCGGTATGGCCTATACGTTCCTCGCAGCCCAGGGATATAATATCGGTAACTCTTTGTGTGAAGAAGATAAAATGGATCTGGCCCGGACGCTGCTTGCCAAGGCCTCAGATAAAGGCGTTAAGTTCTTGCTGCCGATCGACTCTGTTGTGGGTGACCGCTTCGCTGCGGATGCAGAAAGTAAGCTGATCGAATGCAAGAGTCTGCCGGATGGATGGATGGGGCTTGACATTGGCAAACATACAATTGCGTTATTTGCCGAGGAAGTCAGAAAAGCGGGTACGGTCGTCTGGAATGGTCCCATGGGTGTTTTTGAGTTCGAGCCTTTCGCCGAAGGCACACGTGAGATCGCCCGCGAAGTTGCCGAGTCGGGGTCTGTTTCGATTATTGGCGGCGGGGATTCTGCGGCTGCAGTGGAAATTCTTGGTTTCGCGGACCAGGTGACACATATTTCTACTGGCGGCGGTGCCGCGCTTGAATTCCTGGAGGGGAAAATTCTGCCGGGCATTGACTGCCTGATGGATAAAAACCCGAGACGCACCTTTGCAGCTGGTAACTGGAAGATGAACAAGGGCATACCGTCAGATGCTGTCAAGCTGATTAAGCAATTAAAAGAAAAAGTAACCGAAGCAGCTTCTGAAATTGCTGTCGGCGTCCCGTTTACGGCAATTCCTGCAGCGCTGGAGGCTTGTGCCTACACAAACATCAAGGTGGCTGCCCAGAATTGTCATGATCAGGACAGCGGTGCATATACAGGTGAAATATCAGCGCGCATGCTCGCCGAGATGAAAGTGCCTTTTGTCATTATTGGCCATTCTGAGCGCCGTGAGTATTTTGCGGAGACGGATGAAACGGTAAACGCGAAGTTAAAGGCAGCACTCAATTGGGGCGTTCGTCCTATTGTCTGCTGTGGTGAGTCTTTACAGCAGCGTGAGGCCGGGGAGACATTCGACTTGCTGCGGACACAAATAGATGAGGCTTTCAAAAATGTTCCAGAAGAAAAAACAGGTTTTATCACAGTCGCTTATGAACCCATCTGGGCAATAGGCACTGGCAAGGTAGCATCTGACGAGCAGGCACAAGAAGCCTGTGCGTTTATCCGAAGTCTGCTGGCAGAGCTTTATAATGATGAAACTGCACAGACAATGCGCATCCTCTACGGCGGTTCTGTTAATGCGAAAAACGCAGAAGGTTTGTTTGCTCAAAATGACATTGACGGCGGCCTGGTGGGCGGCGCTTCACTAAAAGCGGATGACTTTTCTGTGATCTGCAACGCAGGCAGCTGATCGCTTTTCAGTTGGTAAAAGTTAAGGCCGCGGGATGAATGGTCCCCGGCCTTTTCAAAAAAAGGAGACAGTTATGGCTCAATTGGAAAAAAGACCCGTTGTCTTGATGATTCTTGATGGCTTCGGCTATAATCCCTCAGACAAGGGAAATGCGGTCATGGCCGCGAAAACACCTCATATAGACAGATTTAGACAACAGTACCCGCACACAAAGATCAAGACAAGCGGCATGGATGTCGGCCTTCCGGACGGACAGATGGGTAACTCTGAAGTGGGTCACACAAACATAGGTGCCGGAAGAATTGTCTATCAGGAACTGACACGTGTTTCCAAAGCGATTGAAGATGATGAGCTCAAAGACAATGAAGCCTTGTTAAAAGCCATATTAAACTGCCGGGAACATGGTTCAGCGCTTCATCTATATGGCCTTTTATCTGACGGCGGTGTCCACAGTCATAATACGCACCTTTATGCTTTGCTGGAATTAGCGAAAAGTAAAGGGCTTGACAAAGTTTATGTGCATCCGTTTTTTGATGGCCGTGACGTCCCGCCGAATTCTGCCATAGACTATACGCGCCAGCTCGTCAGCAAAATGGAGGAGATCGGCACTGGTCGTATCGCCAGCCTGATGGGACGATATTATGCCATGGATCGTGATAATCGCTGGGAGCGTGTTGAGCTTGCCTGGAAAGCGATGGCTCTTGGCGAAGGTATTCTGGCAGATGATCCGGTAAAGGCAGTCGCTGAATCATATGAAGCGGGTATCATGGACGAGTTTATCAAGCCAACTGTCATAACGGATGATGGAAAACCGGTCGCGGCCATTACTGAAAAGGATTCTGTTATCTTTTTCAATTTCCGGCCAGACAGAGCCCGTGAGATCACCCGAGCTGTCATACAACCTGATTTCAGCGAGTTTGCGCGCCCGGCGTCCCGCATGCCTTCGTGCTATGTTACATTGACGCAGTATGATATTACGTTCGATGATTTTCCCGATCTCCACGTTGCTTTTCGTCCGGACCGGCTCGACAACACGTTTGGCGCGGCTATATCAGAACATGGTTTGACCCAGCTGCGTATCGCCGAAACAGAAAAATACGCGCATGTTACTTTCTTTTTCAATGGCGGCGTGGAAAAAAAATATAAGGGTGAAGATCGCTGTCTGATTCCGTCGCCAAAAGTGGCAACTTATGATATGCAGCCGGAAATGAGTGCTTATCTGGTGGCTGACGAAGCGGTTAAACGGATTGATTCGGGTCACTATGATGTCATTATTTTGAATTTCGCCAACTGTGATATGGTTGGGCACACAGGCGTATTTGAGGCGGCTGTTGCCGCAGTTGAGGCTGTTGATACGTGTGTCGGGAAGGTAGTTGATGCGATTATATCTCAAGGCGGGGTTGCTTTGATCACCGCTGATCACGGAAACGCGGAACAGATGATTGATCCAGTCAGCGGCGGGCCTTTCACTGCCCACACCAACCTTGAGGTAGAGCTGATACTGGCTGGTGTGGAATCGATACAGCTCAAACAGGGAAGGCTGGCTGATCTGGCACCGACGATGCTTGATTTGATGAAACTGCCTGTCCCGCAAGGAATGACGGGTAAAAGCCTGATCACGTCATAGGCCGGCCAGCCATGCTGAAAGCATCTGTCTGAAGCTGAACGGCAGGTTCATGAATATCGTTGTGGTTTGTTTTATCTGGCATTGTCCCCAATTTTGCGGACGCAATTTTTATAGATACACTGTGGGCAATACTGTGTATCTATGCTATAATATCATTTGGTTTTATCAGTCACTGAAGTCTGTTGTCAGATTTTGGTAGCACCCATAAAGGAGAGAATTTCATGGCAAAACAAAAAAAGTACATGACCATGGACGGTAACACAGCTGCAGCGTATTCGTCATATGCGTTTACAGAAGTAGCAGGTATTTACCCCATCACACCTTCATCACCCATGGCCGATTTTACAGATCAATGGGCACAGGAAGGTTTGAAAAACATCTTTGATCAGACTGTCAATGTTGTGGAAATGCAATCAGAAGGCGGCGCTGCGGCGGTTGTCCACGGATCACTTGCTACTGGTGCCCTGACAACAACCTATACCGCTTCTCAGGGGCTGTTGTTGATGATTCCGAACATGTTTAAAATTTCCGGTGAATTGCTGCCGGGTGTATTTCACGTCTCAGCCAGAGCGCTGGCCAGCCATGCGCTTTCGATCTTCGGTGACCATTCTGATGTCATGGCCTGCCGTCAGACAGGATTTGCCATGCTTTGCTCATCTGGTGTTCAGGAAGTAGCTGACCTGGGTGCAATCGCTCATCTGGCTGCGATTAAAGGCCGTGTACCGTTCATGCACTTCTTCGATGGATTCAGAACATCGCATGAAGTACAGAAAATAGATGTTATAGAATATGAAGATCTGGCCAAACTCGTTGACTACGAAGCGCTTGAAGCGTTCCGCAGCCGTGCGCTGTCGCCTAATCATCCCACACTGCGCGGTACTGCTCAGAATCCTGATATCTTTTTCCAGGCACGTGAAGCGTCTAATCCTTACTATAACGCGCTGCCGGCGATCGTTGATTACTATATGGATGAAATCAGCAAACTGACCGGCCGCGATTACAAAGCGTTTAACTACTATGGCGCGGTTGATGCGGAGCGGGTCGTGATCTGTATGGGTTCAGCCTGCGAAACCATTAAAGAAACCATTGACTATATGACTTCAAAAGGCGAGAAAGTCGGTATGATCCAGGTGCATCTGTATCGCCCGTTCTCAGTAGAGCGGCTGTTATCTCAGATGCCGGATACTGTTAAGAAAATTGCTGTTCTTGATCGCACAAAAGAGCCGGGTTCGCATGGTGAGCCTTTATATCTTGATGTATGCACTGCCTACAATGATAAGCTGAATCCGCCGAAAATTGTTGGCGGCCGCTATGGTCTTGGATCAAAAGACACAACACCTGACCAGATCCTTGCTGTATTCAAAAATCTGTCAGCAGACGAGCCTAAGAATGGTTTCACGATCGGTATTGTCGACGATGTGACAAACCTGTCACTTGCTCTGGAAGAAACGATTGACACGGCTGCTGCCGGCACCATATCAGCGCGTTTCTGGGGCCTTGGTGCTGACGGTACAGTCGGTGCTAACAAGAACTCAATTAAAATCATTGGTGATCATACTGATCTTTACGCACAGGCTTATTTCTCCTATGACTCAAAGAAATCCGGCGGAGTTACCATATCTGATATTCGATTTGGTAAAAATCCGATTCTATCGACTTACCTGATCAACAAAGCCAACTTCGTGGCCTGTCATAACCAGTCTTATGTTGATAAATATGATATGCTGTCAGCGCTGAAACCAGGCGGGACATTCCTGCTCAATACGCTCTGGAATGAAGAGGCGATTGAAAAGCATCTGCCGGCGAAAGTTAAACGCACAATCGCTCAAAACGACATTAAGTTCTATACAATAGATGCTGTTACGCTGGCTGCTGATATTGGGCTGGGCGGTCGTATCAACACCATCTGTCAGGCTGCATTCTTCAAACTGGCTAATGTTATTCCGGTTGACGACGCAGTCAAATACATGAAAAAAGCAATCGTCAGTTCTTACGGGTCTAAAGGCGATGAAATTGTCAACATGAACTACGCTGCGGTTGACGCAGGTATTAGCTCGGTTAAAGCGTATAAGGTGCCTGATTCGTGGGCAAGCCTGGAAGATGACGCTCAGAAAAAGCGTGATGTACCGGATTTTGTCAGGGATGTGGCAGACGTTATGAACGCGCAGATGGGTGATACATTGCCTGTCAGTGCTTTTACAGGACGTGAAGATGGTACATTCCCTCAGGGTACAAGCCAGTACGAAAAACGTATGATCGCAATCCAGGTGCCTGAATGGCAATGTGATAACTGCATTCAGTGTAATCAGTGTGCTTATGTCTGCCCGCATGGCGTCATCCGTCCGTATCTGCTGACAGATGAAGAGGTTGCCAAGGCACCGGAAGGCACTGATGTTAAAAAAGGTATGAAACCTTATGATCAGTATCAGTACAGACTTCAGGTTTCAATTCTTGACTGTACGGGTTGTGGTTCATGTGCCCAGGTGTGTCCTGCCAAGCAGAAGGCACTTGTGATGAAGGATATTGATACGCAGCTTGATGAGTCTGAACGCTGGAATTATATGCAGACCGTGAGCCAGAAGCAAAATCCAATGAAAAAGGAAACGGTCAAGGGCAGTCAGTTCGAACTGCCGCTGTTTGAGTTTTCCGGTGCTTGTGCCGGCTGCGGCGAAACACCTTATGTGAAGCTGATCTCACAGCTTTATGGTGACCGCATGCAGATTTCTAACGCGACAGGCTGTTCCTCCATCTATGGCGGTTCTGCACCTTCCATGCCCTTTACCATGAATGCGAAAGGCCAGGGTCCGACATGGGCGAACTCTCTGTTTGAAGATAATGCCGAACATGGATTTGGCATGCATCTTGGCGTTAAGCAGATGCGGGCCCGCATTACCGCGAAGTTGAGTGAGCTGAAAGACCTGACCGCTGATGAGGCGCTGAAGCAGGCGGCTGATGCCTGGCTTGAAGCAAAAGAAGACAGCAACAAAACACGCGCTGTCAGTGATGCTTTGGTTGATGCACTTAAAAACGCCCGTGAAAATGACACTGCTCCCGCTATCAAGATAAACGCAATTCTGCAGCTGGAAGATTACTTTGTCAAACGGTCAACCTGGGTCATCGGCGGTGATGGCTGGGCCTATGACATCGGTTATGGCGGACTTGATCATGTACTGGCTTCCGGTGAGGATGTGAATATGC
>SLHU01000078.1 GCA_007135995.1 Clostridiales bacterium
GAAAGTCAGCGGATTTATGACATCAGCGAGCAATTTCATGAGGGCGGCGTACCTGAAGCCTCTTATGAGATTGAAATAGGTGAACCAGATGTGAAAAAGCAAGGTACTGACCTGACCATACTCACAATCGGCGCAACGCTTTACCGTGCGCTTGAGGCTTCTCGTGAATTTGAGGAAAAACACGGTTTGTCAGTTGAGCTGATCGACGCACGTTCAATGGTGCCGTTCAACTACGAAAAGGTGATTGAGTCTGTAAAGAAAACAGGAAAAATCATTATTTCCGGTGATGCCTGTGAGCGAGGCTCATTTCTCAACGATATGGCACGGAATATCAATGACCTTTGCTTTGATTACCTTGACGCACCGGCGATTGTCCTTGGATCACGAAACTGGATCACACCGGCTTATGAGCTGGAAGAGCATTTTTTCCCGCAGCCTGACTGGTTCATTGATGTTTTCCACGAGCGCATACAACCTCTGGCTGACTACACAGCAAAAAACAGCTATACTGATGTTGAGATGATACGTCGAAGCAAACTGGGCGTATAAGGGGGGATCATATGGCTAAAACCACTGCCGAGGATCATCAGATCCAGACCAATATCAGCCAGCTTAATGCCGGTAATTGTGAAGACCGGCTTGATGCATTAAGAAATCTAAAGAAACTTGCAGAGCAGGGGACAATAACCCTGCCTGTGCCCGGCAGAGATGTCAATAACCACATCCATACGTTCTATTCGTTTTCACCCTATTCACCGTCAAAAGCTGTCTGGCAGGCCAGGCAGGCAGGTCTGGCGACAGCGGGGATCATGGATCACGACACGATAGCCGGTGCGCCGGAGTTTATTGAAGCAGGTAAAATAATCGGATTGCCAACTACGGTTGGTGCAGAATGCAGGGCATCTTTTAAGGGTACTTGCCTGGCCGACCGGCGGATCAATAATCCTGACCAGCCGGGTGTGGCATATGTGGCACTCCATGGTGTTCCACATCACCAGATAGATGCGTTAACTGAATTTTTTGAGCCAGTCAGACAGGCAAGGCTGATTCGAAACCGGAACATGACTGAGCGCCTGAACAGTTTGATTGCGTCAGCAGGTGTGTCCCTGGATTTTGACAAGGATGTCATACCGCTGTCAAAATGGCAGGAAGGCGGACAAATTACAGAACGGCATCTGTTATTTGCCGTGTCTGAAAAATTGCTTCAGCGTTTCCCTGACAGAAATGAACTTGTCCGGTTCTTAAAAAACAACCTGAAACTGAATATGTCAGACAAGGCACAGAATATGCTGATGGCACCAGACAACCCGCATCTTGCCTATGACGTTCTGGGTGTGCTGAAAAGTGATCTGGTCGACAAATTTTATATTGATGCTGATGATGAGTGCCCGCCTGTAGAAGCGCTTGCCGCATTTACCAAAGCGCATGGTATTATTCTGGCTTATGCCTATCTGGGAGATGTGACTGACTCTGTTACGGGAGATAAAAAGGCACAGCAGTTTGAAGACGCTTATCTGGATGAATTGTTTGCTATACTGAAGGACAAAGGGTTTAATGCGGTCACCTATATGCCGTCCAGGAATACCAGAGCACAGCTGACACGCATAAAAGCGTTATGCGACCAGCATCAGTTGTTCCAGATCAGCGGGGAGGATATCAACCAGCCCCGACAGGCGTTTATCTGCGAAGCGATGCGGGACCCCTTCTTTTCCGGCCTCTATGATGCTGCCTGGGCACTGATCGGTCATGAAGCTGAAAGTACAGCTCATTTAAGCCGCGCTATGTTTTCACAGGATAACCGTAAGCAAAATAAAGATCTGAAGTCCCTTATTAGTCATTACAGCGCTATTGCACAACAAAAATTTACAGGAGGACAAAGCTATGATGAAGACTGAAACAATCAACAAGGCTTATGAAGCTGCAAAAGAGGTTTATGCCTTATATGGTATAGACACTGAGGCCGCACTAAAGCAGCTTGCCGATATCGAGTTATCGCTTCACTGCTGGCAGGGCGATGATGTTGCCGGGCTTGAAAGCAGCGGCGGCGGTGTGTCGGGCGGTATTATGGCGACAGGTCAGTTTCCCGGGAAACCCAGAAATGGTGATGAACTGAGAAATGACCTTGACGAAGCACTTAAACTTCTGCCTGGAAAACAAAAAGTAAATCTTCATGCGAGCTATGCTGAACTAGATGGTGAAGATCTCGGCCGAGACCAGTATGAGACCCGGCATTTTCAAAAATGGATAGACTGGGCAAAAAACAAGGGCATTGGTCTTGATTTTAACCCGACCTGTTTCGGACATGAGCTGGCATCAGACGACCTGACACTCTCGCATCCGGATGAACGTGTTCGCCGTTTTTGGATTGACCACTGCAAGGTGAGCCGGAAAATTGCTGCTGATATTGGGAAAGCGCTTGGCAAACCCTGCATCTGCAATATATGGGTTCCAGATGGCATGAAAGATATGCCGGCAGACCGGATGCGCTATCGTAAACTCCTTAAAGATTCACTTGATGAGATACTGGCAGAGAAATATGATGCAGATGTCCTGATTGATGCGGTTGAATGTAAATTGTTCGGCGTTGGTGTCGAGAGCTATACGGTAGGATCGCATGAGTTTTATATGGGCTACCTGGCACATGCGCATGCACAGGGAAACACTGATCTGATTCTCACGCTGGACATGGGTCATTTCCACCCGACAGAAACAATTGCCGACAAAATATCTTCACTGTTGACATTCTATCCCAAGTTGCTGATTCACGTGAGCCGGCCTGTCAAATGGGACAGTGACCATGTTGTTGTCTCAGATGAAAGTGTTCAGGATGTCATGCGTGAAATCAAACGGGCAGATGCCTTTGACCGCATGTATCTGGCAACCGATTTTTTCGATGGCAGCATTAACAGAATCAGCGCCTGGGTTGTGGGACTTCGGGCAACAAGAAGAGCTGTTCTGGCAGCCTTGCTTGAACCCACTGCCATGATCAAAAAAGCTGAAAATGAGAAGAATTACTCAGATCGCTTGGTACTGATCGAAGAATCCCGTAATCTTCCCTATAATGCGGTATGGAATAAATTTTGTGTGAATCAGGGGGTTCCTGCAGGCAGTGACTATCTGAATGATCTGCATATATATGAGCGGGATGTCCTGCAAAAACGCGCATAAGACGATGGATACTGATCATGCAGAAAGGAAATATTAAATGAAAAAGTCTGAATTTATTCAGAAGTATAAGCTTCCGCTGCAGGCGTTCAGCGAAATGTCACAGAATGCAGGCCGTCGTTCTGATTATGTCCAGGGCGGCGGCGGCAACACGTCAGTTAAACTCGATGATCAGCTGATGGCAATTAAAGCATCGGGCTTCAGGCTAGACCAGATTACTGAAGAAACAGCCTATGCTGTCCTCGATTATCAGTCGATCCGCTCCTTTTACAGGCATACCAGCCCTGAACAGCTGGATGATGTTGAAGCTTCAGGATCGGCCAAAACCAAAGAATCAATCGTTGCCGTATCAGGGCTGGAACCGCTCAGGCCATCCGTTGAGGCGGGTTTCCACGCCATGCTCGACCGTTTTGTGCTGCATTCTCATTCGATTTATGCTAATCTGGCAGCCTGTTCTGAACAGGGACGCGAGACCGCCGGCAAGGCGCTGGCAGAACTGGAAGAAGCGTTCGTTTTTGTTCCATACATCAATCCCGGGGCTCAGCTGACCTATACGATCGACCGGGCAAGACAAGAACATGCTGATAAGAACGGTAAACTGCCGGCTATTTTGTTCATGGAAAATCACGGGCTGATTATAACCGGCGACGATGAACAGTATTGCCTGAAATTACATCAGAAAGTGAATGAAAAACTAGCTGATGCCTATCAGACAGGCGACCAGGATTGGCCGGCGATAAAGCTGTCTCCTGTAAAAGCCAACGGCAGAACACTTTTTATTTCTCAGACAGACTGGCTTTCAGAGCGCCTGAAACATCATGACTGGGATCTTGACCTGTTTATGATCCAGGCACTTTATCCTGATCAGCTTGTTTTTTTGACTGGACAGATGGCGGATGTGAATCAGGGATCTGCAGCAGATTTTATGGAACATGGCGCATCTCTTCCTGCAAAAGCAACCCTTTTTCGGGAGCGTGGTGAAGTGATTTATGATTGCGGCAAAGTTGAAGCGACAACAATGGAAGAAACCCTTTGTGCTGTTTTCTTTATTCACGAGACAATTAAGGCTGCCTCGCAGACTGTCAGAACCATGGATGAAGCGGGTAAGGAGTTTATCCGCAACTGGGAAAGTGAAAAATATCGCAAACAGGTGGCAGGAAAAGACACATAGAAAGTTATCACTGGACTATAAGAATGCATTAGGGAGGCGACTATGAGCATGAATAAACAAGTGCTTGCTTTTGATTTTGGAGCATCCAGCGGCAGAGCAATTCTCGGACGGTTTGACGGTGTGAAAATTGAACTGGAAGAAATCCACCGTTTCAGTAATGATCCTGTTTTGATTGGCGGTACACTCTACTGGGATGTGCTGCGATTGATGCACGAAATTAAACAGGGGCTGATAAAATCTAAGGGCTGCGGCAAAATTGATTCCCTGGCGATTGATACATGGGGCGTTGATTTTGGCCTGATTGACGCAAAGGGCAATCTGCTGGAAAATCCTGTCCATTATCGTGATACCAGAACACAGGGTATGATGGAAGAAATCTTTGAGGTTGTGCCCAAAGAAGATATTTATATGCAGACTGGCATTCAGTTTATGAATATCAACACTTTATTTCAGCTTTACTACCTGAAGACAAGAAGGCCTGAACTTCTGGAGCGGGCAGATAAAATGCTGATGATGCCTGATTTGTTTCTTTATATGCTGACCGGCAGACAGCAGTCAGAATTCACAATAGCGTCTACCGGACAGCTGATTGACGCACAGAGCAGTGACTGGGCCTATACTTTGTTCGAAAAACTGGGTCTTCCAACCGATATCTTGTGTCCGGTTGCTTATCCCGGTCAGGTTTCGGCCCCGCTCTCAACAGAATTATGTGAAGAACTGGGCATCGATCCTATTCCGGTGGTCTCGATCGCATCTCATGATACAGCGTCAGCAGTGGTGGCAGTCCCGACTGCGTCAACCGCTTCCGATGATTTTGTCTATATCAGCAGCGGCACCTGGTCATTGATGGGAATAGAGTCGCAAAAACCGCTGATAAACGACCAGACTTTTGCGTTTAACTTTACGAATGAGGGCGGCTACGGCAAAACAACACGGTTCCTTAAAAATATTATGGGGCTTTGGCTGATTCAGGAATCGAGACGGCAATGGATTCGTGAAGGCGCAGATGTCAGCTATGCTGATCTTGAGTATGAAGCGCTGGAATGTGAAGCGTTTAAAGCGTTTATCAATCCTGATGAAGATATTCTCGGGACACCGGGCGATATGCCAAACCGAATCAGGGATCTTTGCCGAAAAACCGGTCAGCCGGTTCCGGAAAAACGAGGCGAGGTTGTTCGCTGCATTTACGAGAGTCTGGCAATCAAATATAGAGTGACAAAAGATCAGATCGAAACAGTGACAGGAAAAAAATATGCTGACCTTCATATTGTCGGCGGCGGAACGAAGGATAAGCTTTTGTCTCAGTTTACAGCGAATTCAACCGGCAGCCGCGTAATCGCCGGACCAATCGAGGCAACCGCGCTGGGTAATATGGCTGTTCAGCTGATGGCCCAGGATGCGATCAGTTCATTATCCGATGCTCGTAAAGTGATTGCGGCATCCTTTGATTTGAAATACTATCAGCCTGAAGACCAAAAAACATGGGAAAGTGCTTTGGAAAAGTATAGAAAAATATATGGTTAGCGGATGGCAGAAGATACCGGCTTTTATTTGATGGTGCCTGAATAACCACATAGCAATCAGTATTTAGCGTGTCTTTCATGCGGCGGCCTTCATTGGCTGCCGCTTCCTTTTGTGATACAATCGACAGATCTCCTCTGATTGAATTCAGACAGAATAATACCGGCGGGGGGGACCGCCGGTATTAAAGGAGGGGGGTTATGAATTAAGGGGTGCTTCATTGAAGCATCTTCATAGTATCAAGTAATTGTAGATGAACAATGGTGTAAAAGTTAATAATTTGTGAAGTGAAATGATCTTAATAGGAGGATATTCCGATAGTGAAACTGGAAGGAAAGCTTTTCAAAGCGAACCTGATGATTAATATTGCTACAGTTGAAAGGCCTGATACTGAAGCGTCCTTTGTTAAACAGCTGGAAAGCTGCCTGATTGAAATATGCCGGACGCTGGATATTCCTATCCCTTTGTGGCTTGAAAAGAACACGCGTGAGTTCGCGCGGTTTCATCAGACGCTTTTTTTTACTGAGCAGTTTACTGAACCTGTCCATTTCGACCGCATGCAGATTCGCTGGTTGAACTGATTCTTAATACATTCATTTTGCTGGACTGCAAACCGGCAATACACATTTCAGGGAATCCGGTATTTTGCAGCTTGCCTGGCGGACAGCATGGCCAGAAAGGGTAGAAAGTAATGGAAGAACAAAAGCTTAATGAAGACAGAGCGGCTGAATATCCGATTAAAGATGTCTATAGCCTTCAAGAACTGATCGATATCATGGCTTATTTAAGAAGCGGCAAAGGCTGCCCCTGGGACCGTGAACAGACACACTATTCGCTGAAACCAAATCTGATCGAGGAAGCCTACGAAACACTTGATGCAATTGACAGTGGTCATCCCGAAAGGCTTTGCGATGAATTAGGTGATGTTTTGATGCAGGTAATCTTTCATGCACAGATTGCAGCTGAAAAGCAGCAGTTTACGATTCATGACGTAGTGTCAGGCATCTGCAGAAAGCTGATCACGCGTCATTCACATATTTTTGGAAATGATCAGGCCGTTGATGCCGCCGCGGTCATTGACACATGGGAAAAAAACAAGCGTCGCGAGAAGGGCCATCAGACACAAAGCCAAGTACTAAGCGATGTGCCTTCATCACTTCCTGCTTTGCAGAGGAGTTATAAGGTTCAGCAGAAAGCAGCACAGGTTGGATTTGACTGGCAAGATGCCAGCGGACCGCGTCTCAAGATTCTTGAAGAACTCGATGAAGTGGAAACTGCCCGGGCGTTTCTTAAAAGCAATATAAATACGGTGGGCTTTGAAGGATCTGATGATAATGAAACGTCAAATGCTTCTGACTTACCGCTCGGTCAGGGTGAGGTTGACCATTTGAGGGTCACAGATGAGGTGGGCGACCTGATTTTTGCGGTCGTCAACTACGCAAGACATTTAAAGGTTCAGCCTGAGCTCGCGCTCAACCGCACAACAGAA
>SLHU01000049.1 GCA_007135995.1 Clostridiales bacterium
TCAGCGGCCGGTCAGCGGCCGGTCAGCGGCCGGTCAGCGGCCGGTCAGCGAGACCAGGGCATATTGCGGCCGTAATAGATCTCGTCCATTTCATGTTTAATCTTCTGAGTAATCATGCGGGCTTCATCCGGATGAAGCTCAGTTTGAGAATGGCCGAAGAGATACTGGTCGAGTTCGAAATGCTTCAGTTTGCACTTAGTGTGAAAGATATTCTCCTGGTAAACATTCACATCAATCATCTGGTAATCTGTCCTGACTTCATCTGGTATGAAATCCTGTATAGTCGTAATATCATGGTCGATGAATATTTTCTCGCCGGTAATCTCCCTTGCGAATCCTCTTACCCGGTAATCAATGGTGACAATGTCTGCCTCAAAACTGTGAATCAGGAAATTGAGCGCTTTCAGCGGCGAAATTTGTCCGCAGGTGGAAACGTCGATATCGGCCCTGAATGTCGCGACACCCCCATCCGGATGGTACTCGGGATAGGTATGCACTGTGATATGGCTCTTATCAAGGTGCGCCAGCACAATTTCCGGAGCAGGTCCGGGTGTGTTATCCTGAAGCTTATGCCAGTTAACCGGACCTTCTTTGGTATGACTTTCGCTGACCAGAAAGGTCACGCTTGAACCCTGAGGGTAATAATCCTGTTTAGCGATATTAAGGATATTGGCACCCAGGATCTGCGTTACATTTTCAAGAATAGACGTCAGACGTTCAGCGTTATATTGCTCGTCAATATATTCAATATAGGCATTACGGTCGCTGACCGACTTGGCGTAGCATATATCATATATATTAAAACTAAGTGTTTTTGTCAGGTTATTAAACCCGTGCAGCTTAATTTTGCTTTGTTTATTGTTGTTCATTTCTATTTCGCCAACCTCCAGAAGTTCTTGATGTTTTCCTGATCAGATGATTGTTATGGAAGCATACAAAGACTGTCAGTTACTTCTCTCATTACTTTGCAAAAACATGCTTTGATACATATCATTTAAGTTGTTTTACGGTTTTTGTGCGATACGGCTCAAACGCGATTATAGCACAGTGTTCAGGGTGTCACAATGGTCATTCTTTCAGTCGTATTCATTGATCAACCATTTGCCTGAGCAAAGAAACATTGATAATGTCTATTTTGCCGCGGCCAAGATTAACAGCGCCTTGTGCTTTCAGTTCACCCAGCAGCCGAGAAACAACTTCCCGGGCAGTCCCGAGTTCAACCGCAATTGCCTCGTGAGTCATTCTGACGGTCTGTTGATTATCTGTGCTGCGGCTGAGCAGCAAGTCTGCCAGGCGGCGGTCAGCCCTGTCAAAAGCGACTGCTTCCAGCGTATTCATGGTACCCAGCAGATGACCATAAAGGGTGCGGATCAAAAAATCTTTCCACGCGGGATGCTTGTCAAGAATATCATAATATTCATTTAAAGGCAGCAAGAACAAGTCCGCTTCACGCTCAACTTGTGCCAGAGCCGGAAAATCCTCGCCGCGGAGCTGACAGGCAATGGACACCAGACAGGTATCACCCGCACCGGTTCTGAACAAAGTCATCTCACGACCACCGGCTGAGAGCTTGTAAACTCGCAGCATGCCGGCAAGAACCAGAGGAATATATCGGCAGGTCTGGTTTTGCTGCATCAGCATCTGACCTTCCGGAAGATGAACCTGCTGCCCAGCTGTAAACAACCTTGCTCTATCCTTCTCAGATAGTTCGGTCAAGACTGGAAACAACTGGTCAATTCTGGCAATATCCTTCTGACTTAGCAAAAAACTGTACCCCCTGTTTCAGACAAGTTGAGATGCTTATGTAAAAATAATAGCAAATGTTATATAAAACAAACATTTTCTTATATAATAACCGCTTGAATCCGCTGAGAGACAAACTTGAGCCCAAACTCAGCCTGGTATCAGCATCATCTGACATATGATTGTTGTCTTATGTACCTCTATGATGACCGTCCAGGTTATGTGCCTCCATTATACCAGTCCAAGCGAGGATGCACTACTGATCGGCAGAATTATATCCGCCGTCCTTGACGGCATGTATTAGACGAAGACGGCATGTATAAGCTGAAGGCGGCATGTATAAGCCGAGCAAATCAAGCAAGAACACCTAAAGTTGAGGTGAACGTATATGAAGAACTCAATTAATAAAAACCAAGAGATGGGTGGCAACAGGCAACGTCTTTTGTCAAACCCGTTATCAATGCCGGCCTTGGCTTGTGCTAAATCCAGATGGCTGTTTTTTGCTGTTATTTTGTCAGCATTGCTGACGCTTTCGGCTTGCAGTGTCGCTGGTACACAGACCCCTGTCACCGGCAGCGATCCAGATACGGACAGCGCGCAGGTGGCTGATGATACAGATGAGAATGCCACTTCAGCTGATGCAGATGATCCGGAACCGAAGGAATCAGATACGGCAGCGCCTGAGCAGGATGAAGGCAACATGTCAGCTGATCTTTCTGACCCGGTCAGCCAAGACGAAACTGATGAAGACAGGATGGATTTTGATCAAACGGCTACAGGTGAGTATCGGACAATTTCACCGGCAGATGCGAAAGCCTGGCTGGACAGCGAGGATCCGCCGCTTTTGCTTGATGTCAGAACCCATGAAGAAAACTTGTCAGTTCGCATACCGCGCAGTTTTCTTATTCCAATCGATGATCTGGAACGAGAGATTGATCGAATTCCGGCTGATAAAGATGAACCCATTATCATCTATTGTCGCAGCGGCAACCGAAGCGCAGTAGCCGCACGGATTTTGCTTGAGGCAGGTTTTACAAATGTCTATGACCTTGGCGGCATCATGTCATGGCCTTATCTGACGACATTTGGCTGAAAAGCAGAAGTTCAGATGAAAATAGATTGCCTTTTTATACAGAAACTCACATGCACATGCAAGAAGATTGCCTTTTGAAAAACTGAAGTTCACATGCACATGTAAAAAGATTGCCTTTTAAAAAACTGAAGTTCACAGGCACATGTAAAAAGATTGCCTTTTAAAAAACTGAAGTTCACAGGCACATGTAAAAAGATTGCCTTTTAAAAAACTGAAGTTCACAGGCACATGCAAAAAGCTTTCCTTTCACTGTAACACCACAGTTCAGGAAAGCTTTTTGCTTATTGTCTTTTAAGGCTGATCATCACTAGGAGTACATCAGCCACACAGTGTGTAGGATGTACATCAGCTGCAAAGCATGTCAGCTCAGCCGTTCAGTTTTGCTTCAATTTCCTGTTTCAGAACATCTTTTGTTTTAACACCCACGGTCTGGTAAATGGTTTCTTTTCCTTTTGTCAGCGTCAGGGTCGGAATGCTCATGACCTGAAAGTTTGCAGCCAGCGCGGGCTGTTCATCTACGTTTACTTTGCCCACTTTAATCTGCCCGTCCATTTCACTGGCCAGTGCTTCAATCGTTGGCGCGATCATTCGGCAGGGTGCGCACCAGGATGCCCAGAAATCGATTAATACGGGAACTTCCGAATTGACAACTTCCTGCTCAAAATTCTCATCTGTTATTGTTAATACTTTCTTATCAGCCATAATCATGTGGCTCCTTTCAAAATTATCTACTGTCTGTATCATAACGCATCGCGTATTATTTGACTGTGACCATGTCACTAAAAATTAAAAATCTACTATCCTGGCAAGGTTGAAAGGCATCTGACAACCGGGGCCTTGAGAATACCCAGCTCCTTGAGCTGATATTCATAGGCGAATGCGTCACCTTCTGTCCGCCAGCCATCAGGTCCAAACCAGGAATAATCTCTGACACAGTTATGGACACAGCCAAAGCTGTTAACACGGCTGGCATAAAGGACCAGTTCCAGCAGATGCTTGCCATCTGCTACACCGCTGATTGTTTGTGTATATGGACTGAACACAGCCGGACCACAAAGTGTGCTGTCAAGATAAACATCCAGCATCGTGCCTCTGTAAAAAGGCACATGAACTTGTATTTGTCCGCCTTTTGCCTCAACATTGAGCTGATAGCGCACTGCGCCGCCGTAGAACGGGAAGCCCTGATGTGTCAGATCACTGAAACTGACTTCTCTGACCGGTGATTTTACCACACAGCGGCTGCCCTGGACATCAACGCTGAAATCCCCCAGCAGATAGCACCATTCAAGGTTGCTGCGCTGATTAAACGGCCAGGTGATTTCCAGAACATGTTCACCCGGTGTCAGGTCTGGCAGGCGGATTGCCTCGATCGTCTGATCGACATACCAGCCGTCAATATCATTCTGAACAGACTGTTTGTCCAATTGAACCGCTGCCTGGCGCGCGCCTTCCAGTGCCAGCCTGGGACTGCTTACGTGCGTGTCGCAGCTGATTGTAAATCTCAGGCTGACCAGATGCTCATATGGTTCATCTGCCACCGTCCATGGCTGGGCGATTTTATCTTCGCGTGTCGGCCATTCCAGCTGCTGTCTGATCTTATTATCAACACGTAAAACTTCATCGGCCGGCTGCCAGGCAGAATCATCCAGCTTCCAGGAAGCGATATCAAGCAGCAGGACATTGGGTTCGTCTAGCTCAACAGGCACCTTATGGCTGTTGTAGACATCGATTGTCTGCAGCTGGCGGTTTTGTTCCAGATTCGCTGCCTGATTCTGCTGACTTGAGTATGTCAGCTGATCTGGCTTTGCCGGTCTGAGGCAAAATAAGAGGCTGTCATGTTCGTATAATGGCCACGAGAGACTGGTTGAATCTGCGGTATAACTGGCGCCCGCCTCTTTTATCTCGCCGGTTAATGTATGATACAACTCGGGCTTCCAGTGCCCTTTGATTCTTATTTCCAGCGGCCATGCCTGCGGCTGATCTGCTTTTCCCGGATCACGGCCTTGTGCGATAAACAGCCAGCGGCAGTCGTCATCTTCCCGCATCTGGTAAAGAAGCTGATCGGCCCTTCGGCCGGAAGCATGTAATAAATCCAGATCACGAACAGGTTCCAGCGCTTCAAGCAAAGAAGTCTGGTTAAACGGCAGTCTCACTGCCTGCTCGTAAAGATGAGCAACCATTTCAGCTTCATGTTCACTGGCTTGGCGCCCATCTATACAGGCAGGCGCTTCGCCCAGGCAGATTAATGTACCGCCTTGCTTCTGGAAGGCCGTCAGCCTTTCCAGTGTACTGCTTCGCATCGTCAGGATATCTGGAACAATAATACTTTCATAGGCCATCTCACCCGCACGAAGCGGATTGGAGGCCTCCGGACACTGCACAGGCAGCAGTGATTCACACAAATAATCATAGTCTATCTGCCCAAACAAGAGCCATTCTGAAAGCTGACTGAACTGGGCGTCCAGCTGATCTCTGATTGCGGCTGTCTGGTCAACCGGTCCCCAGCACAGCCAGAAACTTTCGATCGGGTGAATGACTGCCGTTCTGCAGACGGGCTTGCCGCGTGTCATCGCTGTGTTGACTCTGGCAAAATGGTCTTCGATCACAGGATAGCGCTCTGACCAGGATGACTGATAATGTATGGAAGCCGGATAATCGCGTTTGGCTTCGCCGGCCATCGCGTACCAGGACAGGTGGTGAACACGCACTGTCACACCAAGAGCCGCCTGCCAGTCACCCTGGGCTTTGTGCCCGCGAAAGTCAAAGTCCCAGTTCGTCACGCCATACAGTTCCGACAAAACACCCGGGTTGCCGTGCTGCCGGGCAGCCGACTGCGCTTGCTTTGCGGTCGTGTACTCGTATCGGTTACATAAAATATCAATCCCGGGCAGGTCAAATCCGCGATAAGACCGCATGGCTTCGCCCAGAGCAGCGGTCTGGCTGGCTAGTGTCGGTTCTTCCATCATATGTCCGGTCAGCATCAGGCCGTGCGCCCGGCACCAGGCACCGCACTGATCAGCAAAAGCCTGGGAAAATCGTTCAGCGATATGGTCATGATAGGCATACCTGGCTTGAGAAAATTGGCCTTCAGGCAGTTCCCAGACCAGTTCCGGCAGCTTGCCGAGCAAGTCAAATGATGTCTGCTTCATGAATGTTTCCGGCAGATCATTCGTCCAGGGCATCACCAGGTCTGTTTCCTGCTGCGCATGTAAAAGTGTTGTTTTATGCGTAAACTGCGGCTCATCGGTAAAAATCGCCGGTATGACACCGCCAAAATCATCACCCACTTTTTCTGCGTAGAGGCGGTGGGTTTTGTTTATAAAATCGGCGATTGCTTCAGGGTTCAACGTGTCAACATACGTCTGATTATTATACCAGGGCGAAGGCAGTGCCGTTTCCATGTAGGCATACCATTTTTTGCCGGCAGCCGGCTGCCCGGGTTCTATTCGCTGGTATGATTTTAAAGTGCCGTCCGCATGCAGCAGGATATCGTAGCAGGCAATCAGCTCACCGTTTTCCGTGCGCTTTGTTTTGGCAGTAGAATTGGGCACATACTCTGAGACGCCAGATCCGTCATACGGCTGCGCGGTAAAGAGAAGATGCCGGGCCCGATAGGGCTCGTGCTGTGTGACGCGGCCGCCGGCAGCGCCTGATGGCCACCGGTCTTCGTCATAAAGCCAGGCCAGCATATGCAGCGCTCTGGCATGATCGACACAGGCCTTGATCAGATCCATAAAATCTTCACCCATATAAGGTGTGGCCATACCGGTACGCACATGCATATGAAAGCCGCCAAGCCCCATTTTCTTGAAATGTTCAATCTGCCACTTCAGCTTATCAACATCAAGATCTGCGTTCCATGCCCAGAAAGGCGTCCCTCTGTACTCCGAACCCGGGTTTTGAAACAACTCTTGTGTGACTGGTTTATTGTTTTCTGGATACAGCATCTTTTTTCTCCGTTTCCCTGGGTAATATGCTATGACGTTCATTTCACAGACATTTTGTATTTTATTATAGTCTAGCATAATTTGTGTACCGGGCAAGCTATAGATTTTAAGCGCCTTTCACGGTAGAATATGGAAGGTGCTGATCGTGCTCTCAAAAGCTAAGATCGTGCAGCAAGGCAAACTCATCCTCCCTGAATAAGAATATTTAGAGGAGGTTTTCTTTGCTTTTTTTGACAAAAGGAGGCAGGAGGCAGAAGCCCTTGATTTTTAACGAGGGAAGAACCCCTGAAATGTTTTAATGATCTGGCGTCATGAACTGAAATATTTAATCGACGAGGCAACTTTTCAGCAGCTGTTTTTTACGCTGCGCCCGATTTTACATACTGATCAGCATGTTGTTTCAGAAAGCATGCCTGAATTTAGTCATTACCGGGTACGCAGCCTTTATTTTGATGATTTTGGCAAAA
>SLHU01000073.1 GCA_007135995.1 Clostridiales bacterium
CCAGGTGTCTGCTTCTTCCGGCGCGAAATATCCGGCGAAATGCCTCATCACGCCTTCAACTGCCAGCGCATGCGCGATCAGTGCCTCTGTTTGATTATAGGCTTTCAGCAAGCTTAAGGCTTGTTCGCGATCAGGTTTCCATGGCATAATACTGTTCCTCATTTCTTTCATTACTAATTTCAAGCTTGATCCTATTCTAAAAAAGAAATGGGTGAACCGCAAGGCGGTATTGTTAACAAAATATTTATAATTGAGCCACATGTGCTATCATGAGCAGTTCTATAATTGGTTGTGTTGGCTCGAGAATATCTATTTATTGCTTGGAGGTTTAATTCATTGTTCGCAGAAAATGTAAAACTGCAGACACATATTCAGCATATTCGTGAAAATGCAAACGATGCTCAAGTTCGTCTCAAAATGCTGATGAATGCTCTGATGCTTATTGCTTACGGCCTTTCCGTAACATACTTGACCTGGCGCGGCTGGACCGCGATCGACAGCAGGATGCCGCTTTCACTGTTTGTGTTCATGATCAGTTTGTTATCTGTCATCGCGCCGATCTTCGCTTTTACGTTCGATCAGGGTCAGACAAAACGATTCTGGATTAAAATAGCCGCTTATATCGGTTTTTACTGGATCGCGTTTTTTTTATATTCGATCAGTCTGATGCTGATGTTTGACTTCGCAAGAATGGTCAACAATCTGTCAGGCGGCCGCCTGATGCAGCTGATTCCCCCCGTTTTGCAGCCCGATCTGAAGACAGCGGTTTCGCTTGTTTTGCCGCTTAGCTTGACCATACTGGTGATCGGCACTTTTTTTGCGCGTTCACCGAAAGTCAGAACATATCAGATTCACATTAATAAACCGATGCAGTCAGAAGGTCCGCTCAGGATCGCATTTTTATCTGATCTCCATATTGGCAGCCTGGTCAGTACGGCGAACATTGACGTGCTGGCAGAACGGGTCAACCAGCAAAATCCTGATATCATTTTACTGGGCGGTGACCTGATCGATAATTCTTTACACCTGATCAGCCGTCATGATTTTCTGGATCAGATGCGCAGATTGAAAGCGCCTCTGGGTGTTTATGCTGTGCTGGGCAATCATGAACTGGTCAACACAACGCCCGAAGAAATGAACGCGTTCCTTGAAATTGCCGGTATCCGTCTGCTCCAGGATGAGCAGATCGACTTTGGCAGCTTTATTCTGGTGGGACGAAATGAACACCAGACACAATACTCCAGACAGATCGAACGCCTGACACCAAAAGCTTTGATTGAGACAATCAACCAGAAAAAACCTGTTATTGTCATGCAGCATCAGCCGGCAGATCTGGCATGCCTGTCGGATCTTGGCATTGATGTGGCGCTGGCAGGCCATACCCATCGCGGTCAGCTTTTCCCGCTGCACCTGCTGCAAAAACGACAGTACGCGCAGGTCAGCCGCTATAAAACATATAACCAGCTGCACAGCTTGATTTCAGACGGTTACGGAACATGGGGACCCCCCATCCGGATCGGCAGCCGATCCGAAATCGTTATGGTCGAACTGTCCGGCAAGGCAGCTTCTTAGGCGCTGCGTTATTTTTTACTGTTTTAAGAAGTACCTTAGGACTCACCTAATTTATTCGTGTGGAGGTTCAAAAGCCGAAATTAACGGGCCTCATTTCATCAGGTATTAAAGACTGCCGGCGCTGTGTTTTGCGTCGGTTTATTGATGTTTTGAAAAACGCGTCACATGCCGGGTGTTGTCCGGCGGAGCGAATGAACTTTAAAACAAGGATGTACCCGTTCCGGCAGGCTTTGCCGGGGCCGGGATCAATACCGCAATCTGGGTGCATCGGTTTATACGTGCAAACAGCCACATGACCGGAAAACATGACTTTTTAGACAACAGTGCAAGTGTTCTGTTAGAATGAACGAGGATACCCAGTTTGACGGATCTGAAAGCTTCGGATAATAAAATGCATGGTACGGTTTTCGTTTTTATGCCAGTCAGCTGGCTTTGAAATAAGTTTTATGCAGACGTCTCTTTCATTTTCCGGCTGATCGCACTGACATGTGCTCAGTTTCAATCAGCAGCTGTTAAGGGACTGGAGAAGGAAGGAGCATCTACATGCCATTTGAGTTTCATGACATTAAGCCTCTTGTAAAACAGATTTCGCAGAATATATCAGAGGTGATGGTTGGCAAGGAAAAGGAAATTGACCTGATTTTAACTGCCTTGATTGCCGGAGGCCATGTTTTGCTGGAAGATGTGCCGGGAACCGGTAAAACAATGCTTTCAAGATCACTGGCCAAATCGCTGGACGCAACCTTTAAGCGAATTCAGTTTACCCCCGATCTGCTGCCTTCAGATTTGACGGGTATTAATTATTATCAGCCCAAGCAAGGTGAGTTTGTCTTCAGGGCCGGGCCGGTGTTTACGCATGTTCTGCTGGCTGACGAGATTAACCGCGCAACACCCAGAACACAGTCGAGCCTTTTGGAATGTATGGAAGAAAAACAGGTCTCAATTGATGGTCGGACGCATATCCTTGAAGAACCGTTTTTTGTTATCGCGACACAAAACCCCGTAGAAACCCAGGGGACGTATCCCTTGCCGGAAGCGCAGCTGGACCGGTTTTTTCTGCAGATACCGCTTGGTTATCCAAACAGGGAACAGGGTATTGATGTTTTAAAACGAAATGTGGGCGACAGCCCGATTACAACGATTGAATCAGTATGCCACCGCGACCAGATTATGGCAGCGCGGCTGGCAGCGCGATCTGTTTATGTTCACGATGCACTCCTTGATTATATTATGCAGCTGACAGAAGCCACACGCGAACATGAAGGTGTGGCGCTGGGTGTCAGCCCGCGCGGCAGTATCGCCTTGATGCGGGGCGCCAGGGTATGGGCCGCGATGCGCGGCCGCGCCTATGTGATACCAGACGATATCAAGGCGCTGCTGGTGCCGGTTTACGCACATCGGCTTATTTTGCGCGGCAGTGTCCGCAGTCGGGCAACCGCAGCCCAGGAACTGGTTGAAGCGGTACAGTCATCGGTGCCGGTTCCAACGGAAGAATGGCAGCCGGAGGGTCAGGCATGATACTCATCAGCCTGCTGCTGCTTTTTGCCCTGGTCATCTGGCTGCAGCGTTTTATCTATTCGAAATTCTGGTCACACAGGCTTGATGTCCACCTGCTGTTTTCGGCAAGAACTGGGACTGAAGGCGGAAAGATCATGCTCACAGAGCAGATCACCAGTCGCAAGCCCTTGCCGCTGCCCTGGCTGACCGTTAAATTTCAAGTGTCAAGATATCTGATTTTCCCTGATAATATTCATGCCTCAATTACAGACGATTATTATCGGGAAGATCTGTTTTCGATCGGCATGTACCAGCGTATCAGCCGGACGCTGCCTGTTTTGCTCAACAAACGCGGCTATTATACCATCAAGAGCATTGACCTGATCAGCAGCGATCTGCTGCTGACCAGAAAACTGATTGGCCACACAAAAAGCGACTCTGTGCTGACGGTCTGTCCGCGGATGATTCAGCGGGAAGATCTGGATATCCCGTATCAGCAGCTGATAGGTGAGATTTTAACCCGCCAGTCGCTCATTCCCGATCCTTTTGAGTTTCGCTCGATCCGCGAATACCAGAGTTTTGACACGCTGCGTTCGATCAACTGGCTGGCAACTGCAAGAACAGGTGATCTGAAAGTAAATGTCAATGAAGTGACAGCGTCGCGTGAAGTACTGATTATGCTCAACGTGGAACCAGACGGTGCTTTTTATGAAGAATCCTTAATTGAAGAAGGTATCCGCATTGCCGCTTCCATGCTGCAGTATCTGATTGAAGACGGCATCAACTGCGGTCTGATGACAAATGCCCGTGATATTATTACCGGGGAAACGGTTGATATAGATTCAGGTCAGTCATCGCAGCATGTCCAGCAGGTTCAGGAACAGCTTGGCCGGATTGATTTGTCGAAAAAGCCGGCACGGTTTACCGATCTGCTCCAGGAAAAACGTTATCAGCTGTCTCATGAGCCTGTGCTGCTGCTGATATCGCTTAACTGCGACAAACCTCTATGCGGTCTTTGGAATGATTATCTGGACGAAGGACACCGCGGATTATGGATTTTGCCGCGTTACCCTGACAGAGATGACAGAAAACCGCATATCCACGGTGAGATATTCTGCTGGGAGGTTAAGCGCTATGCCAGCTGAGTTTTTGCGGCAGATCGTCCGGCGAATTCCCCTGATTGATGCGGTAACAGAAATCATGCATGGTCTGATTATTTTCAGTGTGCTGATCATCGTGCCTTATCAATTTGCCTACGATCACAGATATATTCTTTTTGCCTGGCATGCGGCAGCTTTTATTATCCTGTGGATTGCGCGCCAGACCTGCAGCTATATCTGGCAGTTCCTGCTGATCATGGCCCTGATTGTGGCTTCTCCGTTTTTACCCTTTTTTCAGCTGCCTTTGATTCCGCTGCTGATCTTGCTGCCCGGACTCGTCTATCTGTCAATCCGTTCCTTTTCAAACAGGGTCTCAGAACGAAAGCTTGATCCAGGCAGCATGCTTACCGGCCAGGGACCTGTCTTGCTGTTTTTACTGGGACTGAACCTGTTGGTTTTATATTTTGATATGGCCGCGCTCAGCCGTGTGTATTTTTATGTGGCCATTTTATATTTGCTGCTGGCAATTTTCCGTTACCATACCTTGTCACTGTCGACGCATATGTCACGCTTCATGACGATGCCCACTCAGCCGGCGTATCGGATTAAACGATTCAACCAGACGATGCTGGCTGCTTTTGTTCTCGTCATGCTGATTGTTTTGATCATATCACCTGTCTTCCACCTGCATGATCTCGTACCGTGGCTGGGCGGTCTTCTGCTGATGGCAGTCCGCTGGCTGGCCCAGGCGCTGTCACGCGATGAAGTACCTCCCGATACAACCGCTCCGGATGATGCAACACCTGAACCTGATTTAGGCAACGATCATTCGATGTTGCCGGGTGCCGGGGAGCCGCCTGCCTGGCTGCTGATTTTGCAGGATATTGTTTACTATGCTGTGATGCTGGCAATGGTCCTGCTGCTGATCGCTGCAGTTGTTTATGGCCTGATTGCGCTGTACCGCCGGTTTTACGCCGTTGACAAAGGGCCTGATGTTTTTGAGTCGCTGATGCCAACCTTTAAGGATGACGTCAGAGAAAAACTAAAACGCACACGATCGCGCTGGCTGCATCAGTTCGGCCAGAGCCCTGATCAGAAAATCAGAAGAATTTACTGGCGGGTAGTTGATCGTCTGGAACAAAGAGGGTTAAAATATAGTAATAAGCAAAGTCCGCGGCAGTATGCCCTCTATGTACGGCGTGAAAGAACAATTGATATATTGGATATGACGGTGCTTTACGAAAAAGCACGATATGGACCGGGACCTTGTACGGCTGAAGAACTTCAGGCGATGCAGAGCGCTTATCAGAGCTGGCGCAAAAGCAGAAAACAGGGACCGGAGCATGAAGAAGGAGACTACGACCGATGAAAAAAATCCTGTTTTTCCAGCTTCGCTTCTGCGGCCACTGCCGCAAGGCCAGAAAACTTCTTGACAGCCTGCTTGCGGAAAATGATGCGTATCAGAACATTGAGATAGAACATGTTGATGAAGGGGTTGAACGCGAACGGGCAAAAGCGTACGACTATTTTTATGTGCCTACTTTTTATGTCAATGAACAAAAAGTGCATGAAGGTCCGGTAAGTCGTGAACAACTGGAAGATATTTTGAAAATGGCACTGGCGGAAGCATAACACCGGCAGTATAACTGAGTGGTTTTGTGTCACCTGAGATGGAGGGTTTGTTTTTGCACGAGGAGTGTGGGGTTTTTGGTGTGTACTGCACCGATGATAGGCAAGTGGCAGAAGCTGTTTACAGCGGGCTTTACGCGCTGCAGCATCGCGGCCAGGAAAGCTGCGGCATCGCGGTGAATGATGAGGGAACTGTGCGTGTCCATAAAGATATGGGCCTGGTAGGGGATGTGTTCAGCCGTGAACATTTTGACAAACTGCCCGGCAGAATCGGCATTGGCCATGTGCGTTACTCAACTACCGGACAAAGTGTGCGTGAAAACGCACAGCCGCTGGTCAGCCGTTACCAGAAAGGGCAGATGGCGCTGGCTCATAATGGCAATTTATCCAATACAGAGACCTTGCGTCAGGCACTCGAATCGGAAGGCGCAATTTTTTCTACGACCATAGACTCCGAAATCATCGCTTATCTGATCGCTCGCAGCCGGACCAGAGCGAATCATATGGAAGACGCAGTGAGCGAAGCGCTGTCCAAAGTGAAAGGTGCCTACTCGCTGCTGGTGATGAGCCGCGGCAAGCTGATTGCAGTGCGTGACCCGTTTGGCTTTCGGCCGCTTTGTATTGGGCGGCTTGAAAACGGTTATGTTGTAGCTTCAGAAAGCTGCGCCCTGGATGCTGTGGGCGCAGTTTTTATCCGTGATGTTCAGCCTGGTGAAATGATTACCCTGGACAGGCAGGGTCTGACCAGTTTTCAGTTCAGTCAGGCTGACGTACCTCGGCCTTGTATCTTCGAATTCATTTATTTTGCCAGATCCGACAGCCAGATTGACGGTGTGAGCGTTCATCAGGCCAGACTGAAAGCCGGCCATCTGCTGGCACAGCAGCATCCTGCCAGCGCCGACCTTGTGATTGGTGTGCCGGAATCCGGAATAGACGCCGCGATTGGCTACAGCCAGGCATCGGGAATTCCCTACGGCAAGGGGTTTGTTAAAAACACATATATTGGACGCACTTTTATCCAGCCTACGCAGATTCAGCGGGAATCATCTTTGCGCCTGAAGCTTAACCCGATCCGGGGTGTTATAAAAGGGAAGCGGCTTGTGATGATCGATGATTCCATTGTCCGGGGAACGACCAGCGCCCGGATTATCCGGCTTTTGAAAGATGCGGGTGCCAGCGAGGTGCATGTACGCATCAGCGCACCGCCTTTTATGTGGCCTTGTTATTTTGGGACGGATATACCAACACAAGAGCACCTGATCGCAAGGCAAATGTCACTTGAAGCCATTTGCAGTGAAATAGGTGCTGATTCATTAGGATTTCTCGATCAGGAAAGTCTGGGGAGCATCATTGGCATGCCCGGTCAGCACCGCTGCTGTGACGCCTGTTTCAGCGGTGACTATCCCCATGGCAGTCTGGAAAA
>SLHU01000093.1 GCA_007135995.1 Clostridiales bacterium
ACATGGCTGAAACCGGCGCGTCACAAAATCCAGCTGCAGCAGCTGTCAGATACTGCAGTCAGTGCGGCCAGCAGCTGTCATCTGCCGATGTCAGATTCTGCCGGCACTGCGGTCACGCCTACCGGTAGCCGTTGAACGTCAGCCCGATATCATCTTTACGGCATGTTCATGAAAACGCCTGACTTTACAAGAAAGTGCTTGACGAAATGAGGTATACTTATATAAAGAGATAGAAATGAAATTTACAGATGAAGGACAAAGCAAACATGCAGAATAACGAACTCATCATATGCTACGGAGACCAGCCGCAGAGTATGACCCGCAGGCTGCTGGAACAGATAAAGCCTGAACAAGGTCTGGATCACAACGCGAAAATCGGCATCAAGCCCAACCTGGTTGTCCCCAGCCCGGCAGAAGACGGGGCAACCACCCACCCGGAGATCGTTGAGGCGATCGTTCTTTATTTCCAGGAACACGGCTGCCGGAACCTGGTAATTCTTGAGGGCTCCTGGGTAGGCAGTAAAACGTCTCATGCTTTTAAACGCTGCGGCTATCAGGCGCTTGCAAAAAAGCTGAATGTGCCGCTGATCGATCTGCAGGAGGACGATAGTGTACCGCTTGCCGCCGAATGCATGACCGTTCAGGTCTGCAGCCAGGTGACCGGACTGGATGTCCTGATCAATGTCCCGGTCCTCAAAGGCCACTGCCAGACCGGCATGACATGCGCGCTCAAAAACATGAAAGGCTGCATTACCAATCGTGAGAAGCGCCGCTTTCATTCCATGGGGCTGCATATGCCAATCGCCGCGCTCAGCACGCTGATCCGCCAGGACCTGATCATCATCGACGGGCTGTGCGGCGACCTGACTTTTGAAGAAGGCGGCCACCCGGTTGCGATGAACCGGATCATTGCCGCCAAAGACCCGGTGCTGGCCGACAGCTACGCTGCGCAGCTGCTGGGCTTTGATCTGAGCGATGTTCCCTATATTCAGATGGCTGAAAAGATGGGAACCGGCAGTGCAGATGTCAGCCAGGCGCTGGTGACTGAACTGAATCACGACCAGGAAACACCGGTGTGCCAGCCAAAGCCGCTTCGCGACCGGCCTTATGTGCGCCAGATAGAAGAAGACCAGGCTTGCTCAGCCTGCTACGGCAGCCTGATCCATGCCCTGGAGCGCCTGTATGAGCGCGGCGCGGACACGCATCTGAGGCAAACACAGTTTTTGATCGGCCAGGGTTTCAAAGGTAAACCCGGCGCTTCTTATCAAAACCGTCAGCATGGTAAACAGCAAGCCCTTGGTATCGGCGCCTGCACAGCCGGCTGCAAGCAATTTATTCCCGGCTGTCCGCCAAAAGCAAAAGAGATTCTTGCCTTTTTATCTAAATTAGATTAGGGTTTTAGATATGAACCAGGCTTGCAGAATTTTTTCATTCGCTTCGCCTATTGTTTTCGTTCACCGCGTCTTCAAAACAGGCTAAACCGTTACAGCGCCAATCACAAAACGTCCCTGAAAGCTGACAACGCTTTCAAACCAGCAAGGAGTCACGCACACAGTGATGTTTATCAGCCAGATCAGAGATCACAGAAAAGGTATTGCCTTGACCGTCGGGTTTATTATCCTGCTGGGTCTGTTGGCGTTTGTATTTTTTGGCAATCCGGCGATCCGATTTGATGACTCGCAGCTGGAAAGTCTGGTTCGCGAAGTAATTGACAAGCCAGAAGGCGCGATTAATAAAAGTGATCTGCTGAATGTACAGGAGCTGGACGCATCCGGTCTAGAGCTTGAATCGACAGATGGCCTGCAGTACATGATTAAGCTGCAGGTGCTGAATCTGGAAGATAACCGGATCAGCAGCCTGATAAACCTGGCACCGCTGGAAGAACTGACAACGCTGAATCTGAGAAATAATCTGCTGGAAAACATTTCGCCCCTGGAACAGCTGCAAAACCTTCAGGTGCTTGATCTTCGCGGCAACCGCATTCAGGATATCAGTCCGCTGGCATCATTAACTGCGCTGGAAGAACTGAATCTGCGCGACAATTACCTGACCGATCTTACGCCGCTGAGCGGCCTTGTTCATCTGCAGTACCTCAACTTGCATTCAAATGAGATGATCCATTCCATCCAGCCGCTAAGCGGCCTGACGAACCTGGAGACCCTGATACTGCGCGATGTGCCGGTTGGCTCAGATATCACCGCCCTGGAGGATATGATCCGTCTGCACCGGCTCAACCTGCGCAATACCGGTATCCGCGACACACAGGTGCTGGCCGGCCTGATGGCGCAGGGGGCTTTACAGGATAATCCGGCGCTTGACATTGAGGCGGATGTCAATTTACTGGAAAATGAATTGACGGCACAAGCAAGAGATCCGGCGGCGCCCATCCGGCCCTACTGGGATAAGATAACACACCGGCAGCCTTTGCAGCTGCCGGATCTGGGGAATACGTATCTGCCGCCGACATTCTCACGAATCGGCGGTTTTTTTACCGAGGGCTTTGAGCTTGAAATCAAAAGCTTCTATCCGCAGCATCAGATTTACTATACACGCGACGGTTCGGTGCCGACAGCCGGCAGCAAGCTGTATGAAGGGCCGGTTCAAGTTGACAGCCGCAGTCAGGAATCGCCGCAGATCGCCAGAATCCCGACCAGTCACGATTTCCAGGCACCGCCGGACGATATCTTTATGGCGACTGTTATCAGAGCCGCTGTCTTTGACCACAACGGCCAACAGGTGAGCCCGGTAAGCACCGAAACCTATCTGGTAGATCCGCTGGGCGCAGAGCGTTTTTCGCTGCCTGTGATCTCGCTGAGCACGGATGCAGATTTTCTGTTTGATCCTGAAATTGGCATCTATACAGCAGACCTGGCGTCAGAACGCGGCCTGAGTATGGAGCGCCCGGCTCATCTGGCTTTTTACGAAGCGGACGGGACCTTCGGGTTTGACCAGCATATTGGCCTTCGGATCCATGGCGGCTGGACCAGGCGGCACAGCCAGAAATCACTGCGGCTTTACGCTCGACCTGAATATGATACACAGGACACGTTTAACTATACGTTCTTCCCGGGCTATTCAAAAAGCGGCCGGGATGAACCGCTTGAGACTTTCGGCACCTTGCTGCTTCGAAACTCAGGCAATGACTGGCACAGCACCCTCCTGCGCGACGCGTATCTGCAAAGCCTCGTAGCGCATCTGGACAGCATTGAAACACAGGCCTACCGGCCGGTGATTGTGCTGATCAACGGTGAATACTGGGGCATTCATAATGTCCGTGAACGTTATGACCTGCATTACTTTCAGCATCACTTTGATCTGGATGAACAGGAGGCAGTTATCCTGACAACCAACGCATCACTGAAAGAAGGCACTGTGCAGGACCGCATCGATTTTCTTGACCTTCGCCAGTCAATCAGCCAGGAGGCGATGTTTTTTGATGCCAGTTTACAGATGGCTGAAGATGAGCTGGATCTGCAAAGCCTGATTGATTATTTCACTGCTAATATCTATTATGGTAACCATGACTGGCCGCATAACAATATCGATTACTGGCGGGTGCGTCCGCAGGACGCCAGAGAAGACGAACCCCTGCTCGACGGCCGCTGGCGCTGGCTGCTCTACGATACCGATCACGGATTTGGCCTTTACGGCGAGCCACAAGGAGACCGCTACGACGTTTTTCGCGAGCATTACGGACCGCTGAGCGGCTATCAGGCAAATTCACTGATGTGGGCCATCACCCCTAAAAGCTTCGCAAATCAGCAAGAATGGCCAAACATCTTTTTGCACCATCTGCTGGATAATGAAACCTTTAAAAACCGCTTCATCAACGCGATGGCAGACGCCTTGAACAGCAGCTTTGAACCGCAAAGAGCCATAGACAGACTAGATGACATGGCCGCCCACATTGAACCGGAAATAGACGAACATATCAGCCGCTGGCAGGCGATTCCCGACAGGTATACCTGGGAGGAAAACCTAAACGTGATGCGCACCTTTGCAAGAGAAAGGCCTGGCTATCTGCGCCGCTATTACCAGGAACACTTTGAACTGCCCGGAACTGCCGCAGTCACGCTGCGGACCGACCCGGCGAAGGGCTCTGTCAAGATAAACAGCCTTCACATCGCAGCAGGCACACCCGGCGTCATCAATCCTGCAAACTGGTCCGGCATCTATTTCAAAGATGTACCGGTCACACTGCAGGCTATCCCGAACCAGGGTTACCGCTTTGCCGGCTGGGAGAGCGCGAAACCAGAAGTCGGCAATTTTGACCGCGAGCGTGATACAATCATTTTAATAATCGATGCTGATACTGAGATCCGGGCCCTGTTTGAAACCGAAGATGAAACCGAAGATGAAACTGAAGATGAAAGTGCCGGATAAGTACGGATCTTTTATCAAATATAGTTAAAAACAGGTTGTAAAAATAGTCAATAAAGGCAGTTTTCACCAGCTGCATCATCAGAATGAGGCGGCAGGCAGCGCTGAAAAGGAAAAACGAAACCATGTGGGAAGTCACGTCCATAAAGAAAAAAATCATCCTTTTTATGATCAGCCTGGCCATGCTGTTTTCTTTGCTGGCTGTTGCCAGCTGGGCCAACCCAGTGGTCAATATCACGGATCCTCATCTTTATGAATATATTCGCGAACGTCTGGACCGGCCGTCGGGACCCATTTATGCCAGTGATGTACTGGTGATCTCGGAGATCAGGTTACCGGACAGCGCAGTTGCCAGCATCAGCGGTCTGGAACACTTCTCAAAGTTGAACGTGCTTGATCTGGAAGATAACCGGGTGAGCGACCTGTCACCACTGGCTAGATTATCCCAGCTGACAGAACTGAATCTGCGAAACAACCAGGTGCAGGATATTTCAGCTTTAACCGCTGTCACCAGCCTGCGGGACCTTGACCTTCGCGGCAACAACATTGAAGACATTGCTGCTTTAACCAGGCTCACCAGCTTGGAAACCCTGAACCTGAGGGAAAACCGGGTCACTGATCTGCAGCCGCTGAAGCATCTGACACGTCTGCAGTACTTGAATCTGCATTCTAACGAAAACGCCGCAGGCGTTGAGCACCTGAGTGATCTGGTCAATCTAGAGACGCTGATCTTAAGAGATGTCGCGATCGGCGACAAGCTTCACATTATTGAAAATATGTCCCGGCTGAAAAAAATCAATTTAAGAAATACAGGCATCACTCAGACTTCTAGTCTGGCCGCTCTGATGGCCCATGGCGCGCTTCAGGATCATCCGCAGCTCGGAATACAAGCTGAAGTCAATTTGCTTGAAAACAAAGGCCTGGCCGAGCCTCATCAAAATCCGTCAGCACCGATCAGGCCTTACTGGGACAATATTACACACAAATATCCCACGCATCTTCCGTATGCGGTCAGTTCGGTCGGCCTTCCTGTGTTTTCCCATGAAAGCGGTTTTCACCAGCAAGCCTTCTGGCTGGAAATCACGCATGATGATCCGAACGCTGTCATCTATTACACTTTAGACGGATCAGACCCGGATGACCATGCGATTCAATATGAAGGGCCAATATGGATTGATGATCGATCGGATGATGTAAATGATCTGTCGATGATACAAACCGCCGAAGATGATGACTGGAAAGAGCCCGAAGGCACGGTATTTAAAGGTCATGTCATCAAAGCGATCGCGGTGGATGACAACAACAGACAAAGCAACATCAGTACAAAATCATATTTTATACATGAGCTGGGCCATGAACGGTATTCGCTGCCTGTGATCGCTTTGTCGATCGATCAGGATAAACTTTTTGATGATGATTCTGGTATTTACAGAATACCGCATGCACTCGAAAGAGGCATGAAACAAGAGCGGCAAGGCCACATTGAGTTTTTTGATGCAGACGGCAGCTTTGGCTTTTCTCAGAATGTGGGTGTAAGAATACATGGTGGTATCACAAGAAAGTACAGGCAAAAATCATTAAGGTTATATGCTTCGCATTGGTATGACGAAAAAGATCATTTCAACTACGAATTATTTCCAGATCTGAAAAAATCTGGCAGCGACGAAGTTTTAGATCAGTTCAAAACGCTTATTCTCCGAAACTCTGGTAATGACTGGGCCAGCACCATGCTGCGTGATGCTTTTATGCAATCGCTTGTCAGCGATATTAATGTTTTTGAGACGCAGGGACATCAGCCGGCGATTTTGTTTATCAATGGTGAGTACTGGGGTATTCACGGCATACGTGAAAGATATGATATCAATTATTTTATCAATCATTTTGATCAGCCAGCTGAAACCTTTGCGATACTGACTGGCAGCGGCAATCTGAAAGAAGGCATGCAGCAAGACCGGCAGGACTATCTTGACATGCGGACGTTTATCGCGGATCACGATATGTCCCTGGATGAGCATTATGAATATATAGCCTCGCAGATGTGTATCGATAGCTTTATCCAGTATTTTTCAGCCAATATATACTTTGGCAATGGCGACTGGCCTCAGAATAATATTGACTACTGGCGCGTTCGTCCGGAATTTGTCAGTGACGACCATGAACTGTTTGACGGGCGCTGGCGCTGGCTCTTATATGATACGGATTTCGGATTTGCTCGTTTTGGTGAATGGAAAGGATCGTATTACGATGTCTTTAAAGAAAAATACGGACCGACCGGCGGCGTGGTGTTTAATACGCTGGCATGGGCAGCGGATCCGGTGAATCACCGGTCAGGGTCAACCTGGCCCAATATCATCATGTCCAACTTAATTGAAAATGAAGCATTCAGAAACGAATTTATTAACTATATGGCAGATAGCTTAAACAGTCGATTCAAACCATCCCGTGTCATAAGACATCTAGATGAAAAGGCCAGCCTCATTCAGGATGAAATTGAAGAACACATCTATCGATGGAATACCATGCATCTTTCTGAAATGAGATGGCGGCGGAACATTAATAGTATGAGACAATATGCTCGTTCACGGCCAGAGCATGTCTTTGAGCATTATACTTTATTTTTCGAACTGCCGGGAACCGCCGAAGTCATCCTTAAAACAAATCAGCAGAAGGGTTTGATCAAGATCAACAGCCTTCGTATAGAGGAAGGTACACTCGGTGTTGACACTCCCGCAGCATGGACGGGCACCTATTTCCAGGGTGTACCAATCACCCT
>SLHU01000268.1 GCA_007135995.1 Clostridiales bacterium
AAAGCGTTCATCGGCAAGGGACTTCGTGATCTGAAGTCACATGACGTCCGGGAGCAGGTTGTGATTACCGGAGATGCCGGAACCCTGACCGAAAAAGAGCTGGCCGTGTTCATCGACCGGCACGCGGCAAAGGTGATTTCAGTTATTCGCTTTTTTTAAGACGGGACAGTGATCTTGTCCACTTAATAAGCTTGCCGCATGACATGTGCGGCAAGCTTTTTTGCGATCAGGAGCATATTTTCAAATGAGCCTTCACGGCAGGCTGTACCTTTATATTTGGCTGATCTTTCACGACAGGCTGAGCCTTCACATTTGGTTTTACTTGCGCCAGGCGCACGGCTGGTCTGATGCTGTGACTGCCGCACCGGCATCAGCTGAGCTGGTTTCGCAGGTATTGTTCATACAGCAAGTCCAGCTTGCGCATCAAGTCATCCATTTCAATTTGCAATCTGGCAGCCTGCCTCAGATTTTTCGTTTCCAGTGCCTGGCGAATCTCATTAAACAGGCAGACCTGGTCATAATTGTCTTTTGCCAGCCGCTTTCTGAGCGCATCCAGCTCATTCCACAGCCCTTCGTCATAATCAGATATGGTATGACCTGCCTGACATGCTTGAACCTTTATCAGGTTATCCTGCAGCAGCCGGTCGTGCAGCTCCATTTCCCATATATTCAGCATGGCTTTGGAGTAGGAGGATATGATGCGGTCAGAAAAAACACCGTTTTTACACAGGATCGAAAGCCCTTCATCTTCGTGAAGCAGCAGGCGCAGTGTCTGATAGACGCTGGCAGGCGGTTTGCCAAAAAGCGCGTCACGCTGTTCTTCGGTATACTTCATGAAAACATCATCTTCGCTGCGATAAAGCCGATCTTCCAGCAGATATTCGGCCGGCTCGCCTGCCTGCTTGCAGAACTCTTTTTCTAGATCCTTGGATGTACGATTGTTTGTCAGCACATGTTCAATGCCGTTGAGCATGCACTGGTACAGGGCGGCAAGCGCCAGATAAGCATTGGTATGAGGATTGGGGGAGCGGACTTCAAAACGGGTGGACAGGGGCGACGCCTCACTGCGGATCAGGCCGACCAGTACGGTTCGGTTTCGTGATGGTGTCTGCAGGTCAACTCCCAGTGAAGCAACCGGGTGTGTTGGTGCCTCGAATCCGGGTTTCAGCCGGTTGAAAGCGTCATTGGAAACACTGATGAACGGGCTGATCACTGTGTAGTGCTTCATAAAGCCCATCAGCGCGCCCCAGCCGACAGGGCTGAGGAAATCATCATCGAAGTTTTCTGGTGCGAAAAGGTTGACTTTCCTGCCGTTTTTCAGCATCGCGACAGCGTTGACATGAATATGTTCACCGCTTCCGGCGATGCCTTCAATGGGTTTTGCCATGAAAGACGCTTCCAGGCCATGCTGCCGGAAAACCTCTTTTATGAAAATGCGGGCGAACAACTCATTGTCAGCGGCCTGAACAGCAGAAGCATATTTCCAGTCAATTTCCAGCTGCTCCATGATATGATCCAGGTCTCCGGTTCCGGTCAGATGCGCTTTCACGCCGCCAACTTCTTTGTGACCCATTTCCGGCTCCAGTCCGTACAGTTCCAGCAGCTCAATGGCCTGCTCCAAGGCAGTCCTGACCACACCCTTTGTCCTCTTCCAGTACTGCTCTTTGAGTCCTTGCGAAACGGAAAGCTGCTCACGGGCGATTTTATGATCAGGTGTGCGAACCCAGAACTCAAGTTCTGTGGCAGCTGTCAGGCTGACCGACTCTATATCATTCGCTTCGAAACCGAAAATCTCACCACAGCGGGGATAGGCGGTCAGCAGTTTCTTGAGCTGTTCGTCAAAATGCCCGCAGGCCCGGCGCAGGACAGCACGTGAGCACACAAGATCGCCGTTATGTGATAAAAAGGCCGGAATGCGCAGCGTACCGCAGGGAAGACCGGTCATCGGATTTATGTTTTCATAGTTATAATCGACAAACCAGTTCACATCAAGATCGGCGATAAAGTCAACCTTACCGTCATTGAGCGTCGCGATGCCAGGCAGTACAACGGAGGATCCGTCTGTTTGAACACTGCCATGCAAATACCCTTCTATGTTTTCCAGAAAAAGCCTGATCGGAATTCTTTCATCCGTATCATTGCCGGCCAGATCAATACCCGCCATTGAGACAAAACGGACTTCTGGATGGTCGAGCAGAATCTGGCGGATCGTTTCTGGCTGATGATTGTTTTTTTCGATAGTGTATAAGAGATTATGATGAATCGTCATGGCTGCTGTCTGCATAAATCGTCCCCGCTTTCTGTAAATTCATTTTAAACTAAACAGATTGTGCGTCAAGCATCAGCTGATCACTATTCCGGCGCTTCTTGTGGTGCCTTCCTGTTTTGCCTTCCTGCTGTACGTTCCTGTTTTGTCTTCCTGCTGTACATTCCTGCGTTGCTTATCTGCGGTGCTATCCTGTTGCGCTTGACTGCGGTGATTTGCTGCTGTCATGATCAAGGCGGTTACAACATTGTTTTGATTTTTAACCGATCCAAATGATCGCACTACAACCATCTGAACCTGTGTCCGAATGATAACGATGCGTTCATCTTTCGTATGATTGTATCTTTAACAGCAAGTTCATACTGATAACACTTTTCCCCTTTATAAGTAAGAACAGATACTTTATTATAACATGATAAGTGAATTTTCCGGATGCGCTGATGCGATCTGACACAAGTCACTGCACAAAACCTGACGGGTGCTTAATGGAGCGGCCCTGCTGGTTAAAAAGGAGAAAACAAATTGATGATGCAAAGAACACAAAAATGGCTGATTTTACTGCTTGCGACTGCTATGCTGATTGCCATGCTGGCCGGCTGCGGCAACGGCAACGGCAGCGGCACTGAAGAAGACGCAATCGAAACTGATGCGGCGGGAACAGACAGCCTGACTGATCAGGATGCCGATATGACTGAACGTGACACAGACAGTACGCAGGAAACCCGAACGCCTTTCAACTACAGCGAGGGGCTTGCAGAAAGCGGCTACTGGTCGGATATTCAAGCGCTCAGCCATGTAGAACTATTTGATTATAAAGATATTGACTTCCCGGAGGAAGTTGCTTTTGTTTCAGACGAAGAGCTGGAAAGCGAAATAAACAATCTGCTGCAGCACTATGCCGCCGATGAACGCATCACGGACAGACCTGTGTCTGAGGGTGATAAGGTTCATATTGATTTTGAGGGCAGTGTTGACGGAGAGGCGTTTGAAGGCGGCAGCACACAAGGCATGGGCACGGATGTGACTGTTGGTGTCACCCCATACATAGAAGGATTTCTTGAACAACTCATCGGAAAGTCGCCGGGAGATACGTTTGATATAGATGTCACTTTCCCTGAGGATTATGGCGTGGAAACACTCAACGGTCAGGACGCTGTTTTTAAAATCACGATTCACCATATTGTTGAAGTAACCGTACCGGAACTGGACGACGCATTTGTTGCCGACAAACTCAGTGACGTGTACGGCTGGACAACAGCAGATGAAATGAGAAATGCCTTGCGCAGTGATCTGAGGAGCATCGCTGTTGAATCATTTTTGTCAGATTATCTGGTGGAGCAGACAACCGTTAACAGCATCCCTGAAGTACTCATGTCATACCAGGAGCAGTTGATGATTAATTATTATCTGGACTATGCCGACCAATATGACATTTCTTTTGATGAACTTTTAACGGATTTGCTTGAGCTGGAAACGGTTGAAGATATCTACGAAGAAAATCGTGTACATAATACCAGAAACGCTTCTTTGTCTCTCATCGTGCAGGCGATCGCTGAAGATGCCGGCATTACTGTCAGTGAAGCAGATGTGGGTCAGTATTTCAAACGGTATATGGGCATTGATGACTATAGTGAATATACCACCATATACGGCTTGCCCTATCTTCAGATGATCGTTTTGCAGCATACCGTATTTGAATATCTGTCTGACATCAATATCTGAGCAAACGCCAACTATAAAGAGCAGACGGCATCTACAAAGAACAGACGGCAACTGATTACCGCCGTCTGAACAAGCGCCATATGGAGTTTGACCGGTAAATGAAAAGAGCGCACAAAAAAACAGTCCCTGTTAAGGGACTGTTTTTAGTGGTTGTGGTTGAAAACAGATTAGAACCTGTTGTCGTAACCGCCCTGCTGTTGATTACGTCTTGCGTTTTTACGAGCTCTGCGGCAATCAGGACAACGAACCGGATCATTTTCAAATCCTTTTTCCTTGTAGAAAGCCTGCTCACCCTCTGTGAAAGTGAAGTCTGCTCCGCAATCTTTGCAATTTAGCGTTTTGTCTGACATGGTTTTTTACCTCCTGGTAATGTGTCGGAAAATGTGTCGGAATAGGAATGAATGACAGAGTTCCTTAGTTAACTAGGCATAGGAGGTAAGAACCTTCTATTTAGTTTTGTGGTTGACTGTAAACAAGCTAATCCGTTGTAAGGATAATAGCATACATGCTATAATGTGACAAGCATTTTTTATCAACTTGTTTAAATAAGTCGATATACCTCATGATTATACATCAGTGTCACGAGGTCATCAGGCATATTTGAAAAGATTGGATAATTTAATGAATTGATGTTTGAAGACATAAAGGAGCAGCTGCGTGAATTTAAGCGAATGTGTGAAATTATTAGCCGCCCGTGTACTGGTGCAGGCAAGTGATATGGATATGGATATCAAGGTCGCATGTGGTGCCGACCTGATGAGTGATGTGATGGCTTTTGCCTGTTCATCGAATGAAATGATGCTGACAGGGCTTGTCAATCCGCAGACCATCCGGACTGCAGAAATGATGGATGTGAAAGTGGTGGTTTTTGTCCGCGGCAAAATACCGGATGCGTCTGTTCTGAAGCTGGCTGAAGAAAAGGACATATGTGTCATGACCACAAAACTGCCGATGTTCAGTGCCTGCGGGGTCTTGTACGGCGCCGGCATACTCGGGAAGGGGGAGTGACTGTGCAGACTGTCAAACTGTCTTTTAAAATCCGCGGCTCGGATTTTGTCAATGCCGGTGAAGCCTCCAGCAATACGAAGAAAGCGCTTTCCAGAATCGGTCTTAGCCCGTCGGTAGTGAAGCGGGCCGCCATCGCCATGTATGAGGCTGAGCTTAATGCGATGATCCATGCCGACGGCGGGCAGGCGGATGTTGAGATTTTTCCGGATCATGTCATTATTTCGATTACTGATCACGGTCCGGGTATCCCGGATGTTGATCTGGCGATGCAGGCAGGCTGGTCAACGGCTCCTGATATCGCCCGTGAGATGGGTTTTGGTGCCGGTATGGGTCTGCCTAATATCAAAAAACAAGCAGATGATCTGAAGATTGAGACAAAGGTTGGCCAGGGCACCACACTTACTATTAAAATTCTGTTTGCCTGAATTGACCCGTCAATCTAATTAAATCGGCCTGCCAGGCTGTTTGCCTGTTTTTATAACAGCGGCATCACTGAGGCTGGTCAACCGGAGGTTATCAATCATTATGTCAATACACCATTCCGTACAGCTCAATCGTGATCTTTGTGTTGGCTGTACGAATTGTATAAAAAGATGTCCGACTGAAGCGATTCGTGTTCGCAATGGCAAGGCAAAAATTGCTGATGAGCGCTGTATTGACTGCGGTGAGTGCATACGCGCCTGTCCGCATCATGCAAAAAGCGCTGTGATGGAGCCTTTCAGCGCCCTGGATCAGTATACCTATACGGTTGCGCTGGCCGCGCCCTCATTGTACGCGCAGTTCGGTACGCCGGCGACGCGCATGATGGTGCTGGCGGCACTGGGCAATGCTGGTTTCGATGATGTTTTTGAAGTCGCGATCGGCGCGGAGATTTTCTCGCGGCATGCCTCGATCTGGCTGCATGACGCGCTGAAAAAAGGAAAAAGACCGCTGATATCATCTGCTTGTCCTGTCGTTGTCCGGCTGATTCAGATGAAATATCCGAATCTGATTGATCACCTGCTGCCTTTTGACGCGCCTATGGAAATATCTGCCAGGCTTGCCAGAGAAAAAGCACGTGAGAAAACGGGTCTGCCAGATGATCAAATCGGGGTTTTCTTTATCAGCCCCTGTCCGGCAAAAAGAACAGCGGTGGCAAATCCAATCAGCAGCGACAAGAGTTATGTGGATGGCGTGATCGCGATGTCTGAAGTGTACCCGCTGATTCTGGCCAGGCTGGAGAAGCTCGAAAACAGTCAGGTTGAGTCATTCGCCAGCCGTCACCTTGCCGGATCGAGCGGTGTGCGCTGGGGGTATTCCGGAGGAGAGGCACTGTCACTGAATACAGAGCGATATCTGGCGGTGGATGGTATTCATAATGTGATCGCGATTCTGGAAGAGGTAGAAAACGAGCGGCTGAAAGATATTGATTTTATTGAGGCGAATTCATGCACCGGCGGCTGTATTGGCGGACCTTTAACCGTTGCCAATCGGTTTTCAGGAAAATCAAGACAGCGCGGCTATATTCTGGCCGCGCGCGACCTGGCCAAAAAACATCCGGGTGCGATTTATCCGGCCGGTCAGGTTCACATTGAACCCTGGAAAAAAGAACTGGAGCCTAATGAGGCCTTAAAGCTGGATAAAGACATTTTCAAGGCGCTGCAGAAATATGAGCAGATGGAAAAAATTACGGCCGATTTGCCCGGCCTGGACTGCGGTGCCTGTGGTGCGCCGGACTGTGAAGCGCTCGCTGAAGATATTGTCCGGGGTGAGGCATCTGAAACGTTTTGTATCTTTAAGCTCAAAGAGCGCTTGCGTCAGGTGGCTGCCCAAATGAGCGAGCTGGAACAGGAAATGAACCGGCATCTGGAAGAAGATGAGGAGGACAACATTCATGAAGCTGGAGACGCTGCTCAGTGAAATGCCTTGCCAGGTTTTGTGTGCCGGTACAGATTTAACGCAAACGGTCACGGGCGGGTATGCCTGTGATATGCTCAGCTGGGTTGTGTCGCGGATCGGCAGCGGCGAAATCTGGCTGACAATCTTAAACAGTGTCAATGTTGTGGCAGTAGCGGCCTTGTCTGAATGTGCCTGTGTGATGCTGACGGAGTCTGTTGATATGGAATCAGATGTTGTGCAGCGGGCAAAGGAAAAGGGGATGACCATC
>SLHU01000217.1 GCA_007135995.1 Clostridiales bacterium
GTTAAACCGCGCGATCGGCTCCTGCATGAAGATCATCTGTAGGAGCGCATCTCGTGCGCGATTCCACCCGATCGACCAGCCGGGAGTCTGCGCGCTTGAAATAGAGGCAAGGCGCAACCAGGGCCGTTACATATGTTCATCCATATATCGCGATGATAAAATCCCTCCCACTGCATCCGAGGCCTGACCCGAACCATAGCCCAGTGCCTCGGCATCTTCCCGGCAAACAACCGAGGACCAGGCAATGAGGACAGTTAAAGTGGGCATCAATGGTTTCGGTCGCATGGGGCGCCTGTCTCTGCGCGCCGCCTTCGACTGGCCGGAACTGGAATTTGTTGCCGTCAACGATCCGGGCTGTGACGCGGACACACTGGCCCACTTGCTCAATTTCGACAGCGTACATGGACGTTGGCGGCATGAAGCGCGGACCGAGGGCGGATCTCTGCTGGTGGGGGAACGCCGCATTCGCGTCACGGCCAATAAGGCGATAACTGACACGGACTGGTCCGACTGCGATCTTGTTATTGATGCCAGCGGCAGAAACAAAACGGTCTCCACCCTCCAAGGCTATCTCGATCAGGGCGTCAAGCGAGTCGTCGTTACGGCGCCGGTGAAGGAACCGGGGGCAAAGAACCTGGTGGTGGGCGTCAACGACCACGAATTCGATCCCGCTCAACACCGTATTGTCACTGCCGCCTCCTGCACCACCAACTGCCTGGCACCTGTGGTCAAGGTACTGCATGAAAAGCTCGGAATTCGCCATGGCTCAATCACCACCATCCACAGCCTGACCAATACCCAGACCATCCTGGATGCCCCGCACAAGGATAAACGTCGGGCCCGTGCCTGTGGCAGCTCCCTGATCCCGACCACAACCGGGTCCGCCACCGCCATTGTCGAGATTTTTCCCGAACTGCGGGGACGCATTGATGGCCATGCGGTAAGGGTGCCACTGACCAATGCCTCACTGACGGACTGCGTATTCGAGCTGGAACAGCCAACAGACCGCGACAGCGTCAATGCCCTGTTCAGGGAAGCTGCCCAAGGCGAGCTCGCCGGCATTCTGGGCTATGAGGAAAGGCCTCTGGTTTCCATCGATTACAAGACCGATCCCCGCTCCTCCATTGTCGATGCCCTGTCCACCATGGTGGTCAACCAAACCCAGGTGAAGGTCTACGCCTGGTACGACAATGAATGGGGTTACGCCAACCGCACCGTGGAACTGGCCCGAAAAGTCGGTGCTGCCTGACCATGAACGCGGCAATCCGCCAGTACCTGGTCATCACCGGCAATTACTGGGCCTTTACCCTCACCGACGGCGCCCTGCGGATGCTGGTGGTACTGCATTTCCACCAGCTGGGCTACTCGCCGCTGGAAGTGGCCCTGCTGTTCGTGTTCTACGAATTCTTCGGCATTGTCACCAATCTCGTGGGCGGCTATATGGGCGCGCGCATGGGGCTCAACCGCACCATGAATATCGGGCTGTTCCTGCAGATTGTGGCGCTTGCCATGCTGGCCGTGCCCGAGGCCCTGCTGGTGGTCCCACTGGTCATGGCGGCCCAGGCTCTGTCCGGCATCGCCAAGGATCTGAACAAGATGTCCGCCAAAAGCGGCATCAAGCTGCTGGTACCCGAGCACCAACAGGGAAAACTCTACCGCTGGGTGGCACTGCTGACTGGCTCAAAGAACACCCTGAAAGGAGTGGGCTTTTTCCTCGGCGGCGCGCTGCTGATGTTGGCGGGTTTCCGGGGCGCAGTCGTTATCATGGGGGCTGCTCTGGTTCTGGTTTGGCTGACGAGCCTTGTTCTGCTCAAACAGGAGTTGGGGAAAAGCAAAGCCAAACCCAAATTCAATGAGATCCTGTCAAAGAGCCGGGCCATCAACATACTTTCCGCCGCGCGACTGTTTCTGTTCGGGGCCCGGGATGTCTGGTTCGTTGTCGCTCTGCCGGTCTACCTGCACTCGGTGTTCGGCTGGGATTTCTGGCAGGTCGGCGGCTTTATGGCGATCTGGATCATCGGTTATGGCTTTGTGCAGACCATGGCGCCCTATTTTACCGGCCGACAAAGCGGAACGGTTCCACGCAAAGGGGTCGTTGCCGGGTGGGCGGGAATGCTGGCACTTGTGCCCGCATTGATTGCGGTGGGACTGACGCTTGACTGGTCGCCCCAGCTGGTCGTTGTAGGGGGGCTGCTCATCTTCGGCGTGCTGTTCGCCGTCAACTCATCACTGCACAGCTATCTCATCGTCAGCTTTGCGCGCGGCGACGGTGTGTCACTGGACGTGGGTTTCTACTACATGTCCAATGCCGCCGGCCGACTCCTGGGCACCGTGCTCTCTGGCTGGATCTACCAGGTGTGGGGATTGGAGGCCTGCCTCTGGGTGGCCACCGCTTTTGTCACTCTGGCAGCCCTGTTCGCCCTGGCACTTCCGCCACCTCAGCGCCCAGCCCAGCCTGAAAGCACCTGAAAACTGTCGAATGGGGCCTCCCTGCCGTACAATTGCAGCGGGACATTAACCAAAGAGTTGAGCCATGACTTCGGAACCGGTTCAGATTTTCAAATCACTGGCGGACAACACCCGGCTGATGCTTGCCCTTCTTATTCACCAGCAGGGAGAGCTTTGCGTTTGTGAACTCACCCACGCACTGGACACATCGCAGCCCAAGATTTCGCGACACCTGGCTCACCTACGCAGCAGCGGACTGCTCACTGACCGGCGGCGAGGGCAATGGGTCTACTACGACCTTTCACCAACGCTGCCCGATTGGGCCCGAGCCGTTCTTGAATCCGCAGCCCAAGGGCAACGGACGGAGCTGGATCATCTTCAGGGCCGACTGAAAACAATGGAGAACCGACCCAATTCACCGCGCTGTGCCTGAAAGGGGCTGACCCACCGGGTACAGCTGCTCGATTGCCCGAACCAGCCAGCAGGCGTAACTATTCACTTGATACAGATCAAAAAAACGTTGTCTGTTGGCCAGATTATCTTCGTTGAAATCAGGTATTATCCAGCTTACATAAGATTGTTCCAGCAAGTGAAAAAGTGTTAAACGGTTCATCACATGGTCCGGCAGATGATGGCTATGGGTATTGCAGATTGACACTTGGTCAAACGCCTCCATTAATTCGCTATAACAGGTTTGTTTGCTGATCATACAATCCTCCTTAGTATTTCTTGTGGTAATGCGAGCCCGGGTTTACTTGTTGCCTGATATAACGCTTAAAGCCGCTGTGGATTGCTTCATCCTGATGATCAATCCCTGTTTTGAAGATAAGCCAGCACAGTTGATTCAAAAGGAATCGCGTTTAGAACACCATGCGTTCTTACAGAAAGAGAAGCGGCTGCCATGGCGAACCGAACAGCGTCCGCAGGCTGCCAGTTCATGGCTATGCGAGTAGCATAAGCCGCGCTAAAGGTATCTCCGGCACCTGTTGTATCTTTTACTAGCGATTGTCTGAAGGGCGGGAAATACTCGTTTGTATTTTCGATTAGATAAGCGCCGTCAGCACCCAGCGTGATGACAAGCCCGGGTGGCTGCGATCGCTTATTATTAAAAAGTCTGACTGGTTTTTGAATTTCGTCAGCAAGGTTCATGAGCATCTGACTGTGATTCTGGCTAAGCCGGCTTAAGTCCGGCTCAGCTGGCACATCTGCTTTAAAACTATGGCAGGCTAGTCCTGCAAGAACAAACGCTTCTTGATAATTGGGCGTCAGCCAGTCAATCCTGCTGAGAAGGTCAGGATCCAACGGCCTGGCTGGAGCAGGATTCAGAATAACCTTTGCCTGATGTTTTTTAGCTAAATCCACAGCTGCCTTCAAACAGGCAATGTCCATTTCAAGCTGCGCTAAAACCACATCACAGCCAGCAAAAGCAGCCTCCGCGGCATAAATATCGTCTGCTGTGAGACTATCACTGGCACCTGGATAGACTGTTACCTGGTTTTCACCCGTCTGATCGGTTTGAATCACCGCAAGCGCGGTTTTTTGATCACGCATCCTGAGCAGCCAGGTGGTATCAATCTGCTCACTTTTAAGTGTATTCAGGCACTGCCTGCCTGCGTTATCATCCCCAACAGCAGAAATAAACCGGGTGCCAGCTCCCAGGCGAGCACATGCTATCGCCTGATTAAAGCCTTTTCCACCCGGTTCCATGCGTAATTGATTGCTAAGTACAGTTTCCCCAGCTGAAGGCAAATGATCAACGCCCATAAAGAGCGACTGGCCGCTAAGACCCACAACAGTCATACAGGGTTTGCGTTTGTGCATGAGTCAACACTCCAGCTATCTGCTATGCATACCTATTATATCTGCCAAAGCTCTGTTCTGGCTCAAGCCAGTGCTTCTTTACAACTGACAGCTGATATTACAATATTCATCATCTATATGAATATGGCTCATCAGCCAATCAGTTCGATTTAAACAAATCAATCTAGTTTATGTCGTTTATACCAATCTTACGGTTTACATTAAGTCAACCGCGCGATTTCTGCCAGACGTTCGATAATGGGCAGATGCTGAGTACACTTTTGCTCACAAACACCACAAGCGGCACAGTCACCGGCCTTTGAGGCAGGTATATTCCAATGATACTTTAAACGGCTGTCAATTGATTTACCCAATATTTTCTCATTGTAGGCATCCATATACTTGGGTATATCAATATCTACCGGACAGCCTCTGCAATAGCCGCAGCCTGTGCATAAATCATCTATGGCCATCCCTTTATCAGCGAACGCTTCGCATATTTCAGCCATTGGTCTCTCAACCAGATCTTCTACTGACTTAACGGCATCATCGACATGCTCTTTTGATGTAAACCCTGGAAGCGCGATTGTGATTTCGCGATGCGAAGCGACAAAACGCAGCGCCGCCTGCGCGACATTCAAATCTGTTCCTTCTGTCAGATATGAGAACTTGCCTGGATTTTCTGGAATCAGGCCGCCACCAAGCGGATTCATGACCACAACACCCATACCTTTTTCGGCGGCAGCTTCAATGCCACTTTGCCGGAAACGATAATTCAGCGCATTGTATCCAATCAGCATGCCCTTAAACAGATCTTTTTCGATAACCTGCTCCAGTTCATCGCCTTGCATGTGAGCTGAAAAGACAATGTTTTTAATCAGGCCTTCTCTTTTCGCGTCGACAAAGAAATCGTACAGCGCGTCACTTTGTTCTTTATAAGAATCAATGCTCAGCAAGCACCACAAATGATAAAAATCAAGGTAATCAACTTTTAAACGTGTCAGCGTTGTCTCCAGACGCTTACGAAAAGTTCCGGCATTGACAACATCGCCGGTGGTGTTCAGGTTTGCTTTCGAAGATATGTAGAACTGACTGCGATCAACCTGTGACAAGGCCATGCCTGTTATGATCTCGCTTTTGTCGTCGCAGTAGAAGGGCGCTGTATCAAAATAATTGATTCCTTTTTCCAATGCGTAAAGCGGTACCTCCGCACATTTTTCCAGACGTCCGGCCTTTATGTCTTCTTCATTGTAACGCATACACCCCATACCAATTGCTGATACGCGCATGCTGGTGTCTCCATAGTTTTTGTAATACATTCAGTTTCTCTCCCTCATTTTATTTTTTCAAAACTGTCAGTCAAAATGTCCTTTGTGATGATAAAATAAGGTATTTGATCTTTCAACCCTTTTATTTTAACATACTCGCTTCAATGTACCGAATCTTTGATTACACAAAATTCCTCAGAGATTTTCGTTGAAATATAAATGCCACAGTAATCATATAGTTTTGAACATAAATGATATTGTGCTAAAAAAGTAATCAAACAAACATAAGATGTGGTTTTAGACAAACATAAAAGGTCAGGAACGCTGTTGATTAATAGCCATATTGCTGATAGTGCCGACCGGGCAGATTGCACACCAGGTGCGGGGCTTATAGACCCAGCCCAGAAGCAGACCAATCACAGTGGTTGTCATCATCATCGAATAAATACGATAGGGCATATGAATCACAAAGGCCGGCAGATCGGGCGCTGCCCATATCTGCGGCGCTGAGAAAGGCAAGCGGAATGCCATCAGAAAGCGCAGATCGTTGATCGCTTCTACTTGACCAATACCCACCATAACCGTTGACAGAAGCAGTACGGCAAAATTGACCAGAAAGTAAATTAAGAACACACGCCGGGCTTTGTGGCCGGTCATGAATTTTGGTGCCGGGCGGTTCGTCAAAGATCGTCCCTTGAACAGGAGATTAAATAGGTGTGCTCGCGGACAGTATCGCTGGCACCACGTTTTTTTCCTGTCACGATAGACAAGGACAAAGGGCACGATCATACAAATAAAGCCAAGATACGCGAACAGCAGGTTAAAGAGTCCAAGCGCGAAGAAAAGAATAGTGAATATGTAATAAGGGAATGTTCTGTTTTTTGTCATGTTACACCTCCAAAACAGTCCCTATTTTAACGCAAGCAGGATGATCACTCTGTGATATAATCACATTATGGCAAAAAACTTAACCAGTCAGTCTAATAAACAATCCGATCCTGAACTTCAAGATAATCCGGAAAATTATATTTTCTGGATTATCGCTCTGCCGGTTGAAGCTCGACCCTTGATTCGTCATTTGATGTTGAAGCGCCAGATGGATGAGCATCGCTGGCCTGTTTATGCTAATGGACGCCATGTGCTGATCGTCAGCGGTGTTGGTAAAGTACGGGCTGCGATGGCAGTTACCTGGCTTACCGCGAAGTATCATGACAGGCCGGCAGCCGGAATTATAAATGTTGGTTTTTGCGGCAGCAGCGACCCACAAGCAAAGCCGGGTGATGTATTCAGGGTTTCTGAAGTGAAAGATATGGATCAGGACCGGTTGTATTATCCTGATCTCTTTGCTTCGGATACGTTTGATTTCCGACCGCTTCAGTGCTGGTCTGTTCCCGTCACCGATTCGATGATTAATGATTCTGAAACATCAATATTCTGTGATATGGAGTCGGCTGGTATCATGGAAGCTGTCAGACAGCTGTTTCAGACACATCAGGTTATGATTTATAAGATTATTTCAGATAAGCTTGACCCGGACAGTCTGCGTCTACGTGTATCTGATGATCTTCTGGATCACTGGCTTACTTCTGGTCTGCCTGCTTTGGA
>SLHU01000316.1 GCA_007135995.1 Clostridiales bacterium
ATATGGGTGTTTATCCCTTATCAGGAAGACCCTACAGGTCTTTATCTCTTCTTTCAGGGCTCCAGACTAACAGACAGTCGCCTGGATGAGTTTCAGGGGCTTTTTGGATCAGGGCTGCTTGATGATGAAGACTTCTGGCGTTGAACCTTCAGCTGATGTCAAACGAGAAGATATGGCAGTCATCAGCGCCCCAGGTGGCCAGGGGAACCAGGCGGATGCCGGTTGTCTTCTGGTCAATCGGGATGATGACGCGGCGCTGGTAGTTGCCGTTGACTTCCTTGATCATGTGCCACTGCCCGTTTTCACCCAGTGCTTCCAGACGAAAATCCCTGATCATGGTTTTCGGTACATGCGTCGGACAGGCGTTTCGCATGTAGCTTGACCGCATCGGCCGGTTATTGCTGGCAAACGATTCCGGCAATGTAGTTCGGTTCAGGTCGCTGTCAAAAATGAGGCGTACCCGATTGACGGATGCGGGATGATCAATGTGTATGGTTATGGTATCGCCAGGCTTTCCGGTCCAGCCATTATCCTGGTCACCAATCGGGCGATCGAAACCGTTGCGCAGTGCTTCAGCACCGGGCGTGTTTGAGGTGTACGCTGCTTTCTGAGTCAAAGACGGCATTGTCCGCTGGTTGAAAGGCAGGTAGCAGTCATCGTCCATCAAGGTTTCCTTAAGACAGCTAAGATGCTGCTCGTAGACGCCGCGCGGGCTCGTTTTCTCGCGGATGGCAATAGCGGCGGCCGTTCCGGCGGCCTGACCAACCGTGGCACAGGTTGCCATCACCCGTGTCGCGCTCATAGCAGTGTGCGTGACACTGATATTGCGGCCGGCAAACATCAGGTTGACGATGTTTTTTGAGTACAGGCTGCGGTAGGGGATGCCGAAGGGTGAAGGTGCCGGATGGAAAATGGTTGGTTTCTCAGCGGAGCGAAAGCCGCCGGGATGGTGATCGTCCATTGTCCAGCCGCCGTAAGCGACCAAATCGGGGAAGCGTCCTTCACTGCGCACATCGTGCTGGGTCATGATGACATCACCAACATAGCGGCGTGACTCGCGCTTGCCGGGCAGCATGCCAATCCAATCGATATCAAGCAGATCAACTGCATCGGGGTAATCACCGCTGTTCTTGATATAGTCCCAGATACCAAAGGCGATATCCTGCAGCTCGTCGCGAATCTGCTCCGTATCGGCGATGGCGTCCTGTTCGCCGCCTAGCTCAAGATACCAGAAATTTTCGCTGTCCCTGAGCGGATCAGGCTGGCGGTGGGGCAGGTTTTTCCGGGTTATCTTCTCAGCCCAGAACGGCGGGATGAAGATCCGTTTTTTCTCATATTCACGTGTCTGGATCAGGCAGCTCATGCCCATGGTTTTCTGGTCGGGCTGTTCAGGCGCGATATCCTCGCCAAACTCGCCGCGTCCCTCGCGTCCGTGCCGGTACGCGGCGCCGGTCAGCGGTGCCAGTATGCTGTCGCCGGAGCAATCCAGGAAAATATCTGCCCGGACCAGGTGAAAGGTCTGGGTGGTCATCTGCCATCCCCTGACGGCAACTATTCGATCTTCTTCCATGTCGGCATCAAGACAGGTACAGTTAAGCAGGTAATCCAGGTTTTTCTCGAAGCGAACCTTTTCGTGCAAAATGCTGTCCCAGATCGAATAATTCTGGTAAGGATTGCGGTAGTAATTCTCCAGCATGATCTCCTCGACCAGGCCGGTCTCACGGTTGTTTTCACCGTGAGCGCCGCAAACCCACATGCGGACCTCTGAAGACGCGTTGCCGCCGAACATCGGGCGCTCCTGCATAATCAGGACACGTGCTCCGCGGCGTGCTGCTGAAACGGCTGCACAAAGGCCGGCCAGACCGCCGCCGACGACACAGATATCGGCTTCATGGGTAATGGTTTTCAAACCAGAACCGCCGGATGCGGGATGAATGTTGCTTGTCGGGTGATTTTTCATAAGATCAACTCCTCTGCTACACATATTTTATCAGATTTTCAGGCAGCGACGGGCACGATGTGCTGAATCAAGCTGAGTTATTTTAAAAAGTCCGGCGTTCTGGCCAGCAGAATGCAGCGGTTTCGGGTTTCCTGTCGCTTGACAGGTTCAGCCAGACAGCATAAAATATAACAAGGTGAAACGTTTCGCTTTGTGATGGAGGACACCATGGCTGCTACAATGAAAGACATTGCCCGGCTCACAGGTTTATCGCTGGCGACCATTTCGAAGTATCTGAATGGCGGTCATGTTCTGCCTGCCAATCAGCAGGCCATTGATCAGGCAATTCATCAACTGGGTTATACGGTTAACTCTGTAGCAAGAAGTCTGAAAACGCGCCGCAGCATGACCATAGGCGTCCTGATCCCCCATCTTGAAAATGTCTTTTCCACCAGTATTATTTCTGAGCTTGAAGATAAACTGCATCAGATTGGCTATAGTACGATTATTTGTGATTATCATCATGACCCTGCGCTTGAGGCGGAAAAACTGGGTTTTCTCACGGACCGGCAGATTGACGGGCTGGTGATGATGCCGCTGTCAGGATGTCGGGAGGCACTCGCGAAATTGAAAGAACGCCAAATCCCTGTTGTGCTGATCGACCGGCCGGTGGAGGGCCTGGATTGTGATGCTGTGCTGGTTAAAAACAGAAAAGCCAGTTTCCAGGCAGTCAGCAGGCTGGCTGAAGCAGGTCATGAGCGCATCGCGGTTATCTGCGGTCCGCAAGGTGTTTATACAGCCGATGAGCGATTGTATGGATACAAGGATGCGCTGACGCATTATCGGATCAAGATTGACGAAGATTTGATTCAGTATGGTCATTACGACACTGAGAGCGGCTATACCCTGACCGCCAGGCTGCTTGACAGGCAAAAGCCGCCGACAGCTGTTTTTGTGACGAATCATGAAATGACTTACGGGGCTGTGCTTGCGGTTCATGAGCGAGACCTGCTCATGCCTGATCAGCTGTCTCTGATTGGTTTTGATCATCAGCTGCTCAACCAGGTTCTGCGGCCAAAACTGGCGGTTGTCATGCAGCCGCTGAAGCAGATCGGGCATACAGTCGCAGAACTGCTTTTGAACAGATTGACGGGTCGTGATCACCAGTGTCCGGCACAAGTACGGTACCTGGATGCGGTCTGGCAAAACGGTGGTTCATACGGTCCGCTCAGCTGACGAGCGCTTAAACATGCAGAAAACGAGCCTCTGCAGCAGCTGCGATACAGTTTCCCTTCAATCTGGCTGTGACGGAGCAGCGTACGCTGTGCAAGAAAAGACAGTTGGCCTGCTGTGCGGGAAAAACAGTTGGCCTGCCACAATCAAAATGGTTTGAAAACTTCAGCCCGCTTTATATAAACAGTGTTTGCCGGGCTAAAAAACATTAAGAGAGGTGACGATATGCAGATTCCAGTAAAATATTTAAGAAATGGTGATCCGATACCAGGGATCGGATTAGGGACATTTGGCTCCGATCGATATGATCCGCCAACGGTATCTGACGCGGTGCGCAAAGCGATTGACATGGGCTACAGACTCATTGACTGCGCCTCGGTTTATGGCAACGAGCATCTGATAGGGGACATTTTAAGTGAAGTCTGTCGTGACCCGGCCAACCCGGTCAGCCGTTCTGACTTGTTTGTGATATCAAAAGTCTGGAACGACAGCCACGGACACCGGGATGTTTATCTTTCCTGTATGCAGTCACTGAAAGACCTGCAGCTTGAGTATCTGGATCTTTATATTGTCCACTGGCCCTTTCCGAACTTTCATCCCAAAGGCGCACCGCCTGATTATCATCATCCGGACGCGAGGCCTTATATACATGAGCGCTTTATGGAAACCTGGCGGCAGATGGAACGTTTGCAGCAGGCCGGGTTTGTCAGGCACATCGGCACATCGAACATGACCCTCCCCAAACTGGAAAAGCTGGTTCAGGACTGTGTGATTATGCCAAGCGCCAACGAAATGGAACTGCATCCGACATTTCAGCAGCCAGATCTGTTTGATTATTGCCGCAAGCTGAATATTCTGCCTGTCGGATACAGCCCGCTGGGTTCGCCGTCACGTCCGGAACGTGATAAGACACCCGATGACCTGGTGGATATGGAACAGGCGGCAGTTGTCAGCATCGCGAATAAGCACGGCTTGCATCCGGCGCAGGTTTGTCTGAAATGGGCAGTGCAAAGAGGGCAGGTGCCTATTCCGTTTTCCGTAAAGGAAAAACAGCTTTTGTCTAATCTGGCTGCAGTGTCCGGTGAACCGCTCAGTGATGAGGAAATGAACAGCCTGAAAGCGGTCAATTGTGATAACCGCCTGATCAAAGGTCAGGTTTTCCTCTGGGATGGCGCGAAGGACTGGCGTGATCTTTGGGACCTGAATGGCCAGATCACAAGCTGACAGTCAACAGGGCCAGACAAACAATTAACAGCTGGCGTTTATATGTGCTGATATGTGCCGATTAAATGAATGAGGATCCGTTAAAAAATATCGCAGATGCCATTTTCACCGGCCCGGTGTCAACAAGGCAAACCGGGCAGCAAAGAAAAACACGAGAGGAGCATATTATGATGATTGACAAAACAATGAAGGCGGCCTATCTGCCGGGAGACAGCAGTGTCCTGATCAAGGAAGTTGCAGTGCCGGAGCCCGGACACGGCCAGGTGCTGATCCGGACAAAATCATCAACCATCTGCGGCAGTGATATCCGCGCGATTTATCGAGAGCATGTCGGGAAAGGTCCGGAAGGATACCAGAACAAAATCGCTGGTCATGAACCGGCAGGGCAAATTGTAAAATGCGGACCCGGCATGCGCCGGTTCAAAGAAGGTGACCGGGTCGTTCTGTACCATATATCCGGATGCGGGTTATGCATGGATTGCCGGCAGGGCTATATGATCAGCTGTACCAGCGACCTGCGGGCGGCTTACGGCTGGCAGCGTGACGGCGGTATGGCGCCTTATATTCTGGCAGAGGAAAAAGACTGTATCCCCCTGCCGGAAGAACTGACTTATACCGACGGTGCTCAGGTTGCCTGCGGTTTTGGCACCGTCTATGAAGGGCTGGAAAAAATTGGGATTTCGGGTAATGACGCTGTTCTGGTTGTTGGTCTGGGACCGGTAGGCCTGGCAACGATGATGATGGCCAGAGCGATGGGTGCTGAAAAAGTATTTGGTGTGGATATCACGCAGGAACGCTGCCGGCTGGCCATGGATAAAGGCCTGGCAGATAAAGCGGTTGTTTCAGGTGAAGACACACTAGATCAAATACTGGCATGGACGGATGGCCGCGGTGTTGAGCGGGCAATTGACTGTTCAGGGCATGCCGACGGACGGAGCCTGGCGATTAAAGCGACCCGCAAATGGGGCCGGATTGCTTTTGTTGGCGAAGGCGGGTCTGTGACGTTCAACCCCAGCCCCGATATTATTCATGACCAGAAAACTATTTACGGTTCCTGGGTCACGAGTACCTGGAAGATGGAAGAGCTGGTATCCAAGCTTGTGCGGTGGAAGATTCATCCTGAAGATCTGGTCACCCATCGCTTTACGCTCGACCAGGCAGATGAAGCGTACCGCCTGATGGCAGAAGGCCGCTGCGGCAAGGTCGCCATTGTGTTTGATGAAGAAATCCAGTAGGATACTCTGCCTCTTTTACGAACAAGACACACCCTGAAAAAGCAGATCGCATCATTGAGATAAAGGACGGACGGATCGAGATGGATGTTGGGACGAAGGCATAATCTCGCTGCCCGTCCTGAACGCTTTGCTAGAATCAGCATAAATTCAAGCATCAACATGATAGCCGGTACAAGCATCGGCATCAGCACAATAATAGTCAGTACAAGTATCAGCGCAATAATCTGTACATGCGTCAGTATCAGCACCCCTGTTCTGTTGCAGGCGTGTTTATTGTTTTCTGTGATATGATATAAATACAGTCAGATTTTCGCAGAAAATCAAACTTGATGGCTGTGGAAATAAAGCCATTCGAGTTTTCGAATGAGCGCTTACATTAATGGAGGACTCGTATGAGGACAGTCAGACTTGGCCGGACCAACCTGCAGGTAACAAAAACCGCTTTTGGCGCACTGCCGATTCAGCGCGTTGACATCGCAGCGTCAGATAAAATCTTGAAACGTGCGTTTGAGGCGGGCATAAACTTTTTTGATACCGCACGCGGCTACACTGATAGTGAAGACAAAATCGGTCACGCGCTTTCTGGTGTGAGAAAAGATATCATCATTGCAACAAAGTCACCTTCCCGTGACAAGCAAGGCGTATTAGCCGACATTGACACCAGTCTGGCAAAGCTGAAGACAGACTGGATCGATGTCCTGCAGCTGCACAATCCTGCCCATCTGCCGGATCCAGAGGATCCTGACAGCGCGTACGCTGGTTTGGTTGAGGCTAAAAAACAAGGGAAGATTAGATTTGCCGGTATTACCTGCCACAAACTCACCAATGCTTTACAGGCCGTAAAATCAGGCCTTTACGACACTTTGCAGTTTCCGCTCAGCTATCTGTCATCTGACGAAGAGCTGGATATAATCAGATTATGCGGTCAATATGATATGGGACTGATTGTGATGAAAGCGCTTTCGGGCGGCTTGATCACGGATGCTGCCGCGGCTTTTGGCTTTTTTGAGCAATACAGCAGCGCTGTTCCCATCTGGGGCATTCAGCGCCTGTCAGAGTTAGAAGAATTCATCGCTCTGGAAGCCAGCCCGCCGCCTCTTGACAGCAAGCTTCAGGAAACCATCTGCAAAGACCGCGAGCAGCTTAAAGGCTCTTTTTGCCGGGGCTGCGGCTATTGTCTGCCTTGTCCGCAGGATATAGCCATTTCCATGTCTGCCCGTATGTCGCTTCTGATTAAGCGGGCACCATCGGCCCAGTTTCTGGCGCCGGACTGGCAGGAGAAAATGAAGCGCATAGAGACCTGCACAGAATGCGGCCAGTGCAAAAAGCGCTGCCCCTATGACCTGGACATTCCTGAACTGTTAAAAGCTGAGCTTAAGAAGTACCAGTCATTGCTTTGACTGGTATCGTTGGCGAGATCGATTCCTCACTAAAACGACAGTGAATTTGCGGGATTTATTCCTTGAAAGAACGTATCA
>SLHU01000122.1 GCA_007135995.1 Clostridiales bacterium
ACCGCTTGTAGGTATTTTGTATTTATTTACCCTTGGCATCGCAGGAGTAGGATGGATCATCGATACAGTTATTTTGCTTATAGAACTCATAAAATCCAGCTCAACTCTGCCCATCACTCAACCAATACTAAATCACGAAGCAGCTACATTCCATTCAACTGTAAAACAACATCATACACCAGAACAAAAGAATCAAAGGCCTGTACCTATTGCTATGCTTTCTCTGATAAACCTAAAAAAGTACGATCATGTTGATTTAATTGAAGTCGGTCAGCAATTAGAAATTGAAGAAGACTATAAAGATAATGGTGATCCATTCTATTTGTTTTTGCTGGGTAAATTCAAACTTGGCGAAGCCGAAGAAACAACGATGGAAAAAGTAAAAGCAGCCGGCATAGATGATGTTATGGATGCATTATACATTGTGTCTGAAGTCGATCAACACGAGTATAGATGCAAAGTGGCAGTTTTCCCAAAGAATTTCGCCCCCGATGAATAAATATAAAACCCCGGAGACATTGATGCTCTAGGGTACTATTATTTTTGACTCATAGCGCTTGTACGGCAGCAGAACATCGGGCAATTTCAGATGTAGTTTTCTACATGCCTGACAGCGCAAGCGTCTCAAGCTGTATTGTTTTACTTTTTCGCTGCTAATCGCTTTGCGGATCCGGCAGTCATAATGCTTCAGGGATCCTTTTGAGCCTTGGGTTAGCAACATAAAATGTCCAAGAAAACGTCTGCACCCCCGTGGTACCGTTCCGGAAGTACCTTGCACCACCCAGAAAGGAATGTATCTAATAAAAATTAGTCGGCTGCATATCCCAGATGCTGATCTGGCCTTGAGTCGGTTTGCTTGTGTAGAATACAGCGAACAGGTGTTTTGTATCGTCAAAATAAACGCGTTGTGAAAGGCACAGGCTGCCATGCGGAAAAACTTCCAGCACGGATCCGTCGAAGAAGATGTCGAGGACCAGTTTGTTTTCTTTGAGGCTGAAGGGGGCTTTTTGCACGAGGCTTTCACCTGTTGAGAGCATCTTGTCGTCCACACCTTCTTGCCAACCGTCTTTTTTAATCTGATCACCGATTCCGGGCAGACCTGATCTGTTTTCCAAAAAGTATATGTCGAGGGCTCGAACAGGATAGGCTGTGTCGGGTCGTCTGACAGACTGAGAAACATCAATCTTCAGGCTTTCATCGGCCAGGCTGTAGCTGATATCGGTCACTTCACCTGCTTTGGAGCAAAGACGGATGCCGGTCTGAGCTGCATCGCCAAGATCAAGTACAAGTTTTATTTCCGTCTGCAAGCTTATGACACCAAGGTTGATCTCGGTGTTTTCCGGTGCTATCTGAAATGATCTCATATTTTTCCGCAGCTCGGTAATCTCAGCGGCTGGTTCAATGACTGGCTGCTTTTGGGCATCTGTCTGCATATGCCGGGGCAGAGACATCACGCCGCTCCATCCGGTTTCCAGCGCATGGTCCGGCAGCGTCGTGTCCAGAATCCAGACCCAGAAAAGGCGTCTGTTCTGATCATCCAGCAGTGATTCATTGGCAAAGCTCTGCCCGCCCGGATAATTAAGTCGGACCATGGATTCCGGAATAAACTGCTCCCGCTCAAATCTGCCAGTATAATACTGCGTTCCTCTGGCATGGCTGATAAACATAAAGATATCCTGATCGCCAAGATGAAAAAAGTCGGGGCAGGAGTAATCTTCATATGCCTCATTAAGGCGGTGAGCGGGGCTGATAAAAGGACCGCAATAATCCCAGTTGATACAGTCTTCAGACTTAAAGAGTGCCGGCTGGCTGCCGCCGTAGATCGCGTAGGACACATTACCTTCTGTCCAGGCATGAGGATCCCACGACGAAAACTCGGCGCAGTTTTTTTTGATTGATGTAATCGGATTTTGGGAAAGTTTTTCCCACGTATCCAGACGATCGTCCTGAGCGACCGCGACTGAGTTTCCTGATTCACAGCCGTGGTAGATCAGTCGCGGCATCCCGTCCGGACCGATAAATGCCGCACCGCTGAAAATGCCTGTTTCAGGATCTTCTGGACTGATCTTCAAAGCCGTCGGGTGGGCGATCCAGTGCAGCAGATCATGGCTGGACACATGCCCCCAGCAGTGAACATTGTTTTCGTCCTGAAATATATAAAACAGATGATAGCTCTCTTTCCAGTACAAAGCCCCGTTTGGATCAAATGGCAGGCAGATGCCTTCCGGCGCGCAGATGTGAAACCTTGGCCGATACGGGTCAGCGAGCAGTTTTAGTCTCATATCACGTGAATGGCGGATCGCCTGGGCATTCTCTTTATTCATGATCTTAACTCCGTTTATACAGCTTTGCATAACCCTTGCAGGTGTTTATTTCAAGAGTAACTGGATTCCGCGTCAAGTCAGTTAAAAGTTTCTTCTAAGCCGGTAAACAAGAGGGGTTACATCAAATTCAGTTTAACACAAAGGGTGAAAAAAACAGCTGTTGGAAGCAAAAATGTAAAGCGCATGATAATTGCCTCTAAGAATAACACGAAGAGAAGCCATTTTTCAGATATGAGGGTAATCACACAAAAAATAATGTATGATAAAGTTAGATCTGCGAAATCGCTGAGAGTCGCTTTGCGGTTGACAATGGAGTTGAGCAGACGTTGAATCTGTGTATGAAAAGGAGAGGAGTGTCGGCTTTTCAGCTTGACAGAAATAATATGGTTAAAATAACAATGATAGGTGCAGGCAGCATCATTTTCACCAGACACTTGATCGTCGACGTGCTGTCGTTCCCGGCACTTACCGATTGTACGATCTGCCTGATGGATATTGACCGCAGAAGGCTGGACATGATTACGACTTTCGCGAAAAAGCTGGTGGCTCAGGAGCGTTTTCAAACCAGGATCGAGAGCACATCGGATCAGGCTGTTGCTTTAAGAGACGCAGATTTTGTTGTGACCATGATACAGGTGGGCGGCCTTGAGGCTTTTGAATATGATATCAGTATCCCCTTGAAGTACGGGATCAGGCAGTCAGTCGGAGATACGCTTGGCCCCGGAGGTATTTTCCGCTTTCTGAGAACTGTTCCTGCTTTCAAATCGATAGCGGAAGACATGGAAAAAATCTGCCCGAAAGCCCTTTGGATTAATTATGTTAACCCCATGGCAATGAACTGCATGTATGTAAACCGGATTTCTGATCTCAGCATGGTTGGGCTGTGCCACAGTGTTCAGTGGACTACAAAGTCTATGGCAGGGATTATCAGTGCTCCCTACGATGAAGTCTCCTATCTATCGGCGGGAATTAACCACATGGCCTGGATATTAAAATTTGAGTGGAAATCAAAAGATGCATACCCGCTGCTGATAAAAAAACTGGGCGATGAAGACACTTATATGAAGGATGTGACAAAATTTGAGTTTCTGGACAAATTCGGTTACTACGTGACCGAATCCAGCCTGCATATGTCTGAATATGTACCATACTTTCGTCATTTTGACCACTGGATCGAGTTAATACACATGAAAGGAACCTGGCATGAAAACAGTCCGGTCGGAACCTATCTGGAACGATGTCAAGCCAGTGCTGATACTTTTGAGTCTGATATGGAAAAACTTGTGCAGGAAGATAAAGTTGATATGACCCGCAGCCATGAATTCGGCAGTTATTTGATCAATGCCATGACGAGCGGGCAGAGCACAGTGGTATACGGGAATGTACCGAATAAGAGCCTGATCACCAACCTTCCTGAAGGCTGCTGTGTTGAACTCCCCTGTCTGGTTGATAAAAACGGTGTTCAGCCAACCGTGGTCGGCGATCTGCCATTGCAGCTTGCCGCGCTTAACCGGACCAACATCAATGTTCAGGAGCTTGCCGTAGCGGGCGCTGTCACCGGGAAGAAAGACTATATATATCAGGCTGCCATGCTGGATCCTCTGACAGCAGCTGTGCTTGATATGGACAGCATCAAGCAGATGGTCGATGAGATGTTCGATAAACAAAAGCAGTGGCTGCCATTGCTTTGATATGATTTAAAGGAGGTGCCGACATGGAGAATAAGATCAAAACCGCCGTATTAACTGGCGGACACAGCTATGACGTGCAGAATTTCCATCATCTTTTCCGAGCTTTTACTTCGCTTGACGTCTATATTCAGCATATGGAAGACTTTTGCTCTTCTTCCCGGGAAATGCGTGAAAGCTACGATGCGATTGTCTTTTATATGATGATGATGGATGGGCCGGTGGATGAAGGTCTGCCCTGGTACATGGGCAAACCCCGGGCTGCTCTATCTCAGCTTGGCGAGACGCCGCAAGGCATTGTGATTCTGCATCATTCACTGCTGGCGTACCCGGACTGGGAATCATGGGGTGAAATGACAGGTCTGGCCAACCGCGATTTTGCCTACTATCTGGACCAGCAGGTGCCAGTCCGGGTCCAGGCGGTCGATCACCCGATCACAGCCGGAGTTTCTGATTTCGAAATTGATGACGAAACCTATGTGACAAAAGAACCTGACACGGATAGCACAATCCTGCTGTCAACCGATCATACACGAAGTTCCCGGGCAATCGGCTGGACCCGAAACTATAAGCAGTCCAGGATTTTCTGTTATCAGTCAGGCCATGACAATCAGGCCTGGGAACATCCGTCTTTTATGCGGATATTAGGCCAGGGGATTACCTGGGCAACCGGCAAATGAATGGCGGAAGATGATGGGTGCTGAGCGATCCAGGTCTGCAGTAAAAGTCCTGCATAATCAATCCAGGTTTCAAACGCATAGCTGTCGCAATCAAGCAACGCTTTTGCCGACACTCTGGATATGGACTGGGTTACAGATGCTTGCTGACTGGTTTTCTCACATATGACAGCGGGTAATCATTGAGTCGCAGCACAGGCTGTTTGATAGGGTGAATCCTGACTTAATGGATTTTTTTGATGAGCGTGTCGACTGAGTTAATCCAGCCGTTCATGATCGCTGTATGGTCATTCACTTTATTTTTATCTTTTTCATAACCTTTGAGCAGCTCAATCTGGTGTCTGTAGTAGGCTGTGATCTTTTCAAGCGGCAGCGCTTTCAGGGTGTCTAAGGTTACTGAACCCGCATCAATTTCAGCTTCACAGTCAGTCAGGATCTTTCGGTAATAATCAGGCGCCGCGTTCATCTGCTTTTTAAAGTCGCGATTGAGCCATTGTCTTTCGAAGATCGGTCTATGCTGCCAGTCATCCAGCTGTTGAATGAAAATCTGCTTTGTTTCGGTAAAAAGAGGTTTAATATCATCCAGATCAGCATCTGATAACTGGATGGTATTGCTGCTTTCTTTTTTCGGCGCGATGTTTATGCCGGCGTCCATCAGTGCTTGAATCGATCCAATTTCCAGACCTCGGTATTGGCCGGCCAGAGCGACTGAAGCCGCAAAACCGGCACCGGCCTCTTCTGCGGTCAGCAGCAGGTTTTCACTCATCTTGTAAAAAGCTTCCACACTTTTGCCGTAAAGCGGGGCAATTTGTTCGATTGCGTTTTGCGCAGTCTCTGTTTTGACAATGCCAGGTCCGATGGAATAGGTGATCACATCTGTTTCCTCAAGCTCAGCAGCCAGCGTATTTGCCAGTTCAACCTGCGATGTCTTGAACACTTCGTAGGCACCCATATAAGGCGCCGCTCCCGATGACGGCACCATAACAATGACACCTTTTTGCCGCCTTAGCATGCCAGGCAGAATTTCTGTTATCAGCAGAACAGGCCCGCGTAAGTTGACGCGATAGCTATTATCCCAGCTTCGTACACCTACCTGATGGACAGCGCCAATCGGTGCAAGCGTAGCGTTGTTGATCAGTATATCAATATCACCAAAGACTTTCGCGGTTCGGCTCAAAAGACGCTTAACACTTGATTTTTCGCCAATATCCGTCTTTATGAATAAAGCGCTTCCCTGGCCGAATTCCTTGTTTATTTCTGTTGCCGCTTTCTCACCTTTTTTTTTATTTATTTCGGCGATCACGACTTTAGCGCCAAGCCAGACCAGCGCCCGGGCTGTCTCAAACCCGATGCCGCCGCCTGCACCTGTAATCAGAGCTGTTTTGCCCTGCAACTGGCCTTGAACCAGTTTCCCCTGTGAAATGACTCTTTCTTGATGCGCCATGATCTCGGTGCTCCTGTCTATTATAATGGTGCGGATCGTGTAAACATGCTCTGAATACGTGATAGCTTACATAGATTATATGATTCATTTCAGGATTATAGTACCCATCAGCATGATCGTAAAGAAGATATTTATACTTAGCCAGGCCTTCTGAATCATCTGGTTTTATGCCCTGCACCGCTCGTAGACGTAGGCATTGCCAAGCTTGCCGACTCGGTTGACCGCTTCAACATGGGTCAGCACGTTCAGGGCTGTCTGGGCGCTGCGCCGGGTGATTTTAGCTGCTTTTGCGAAATCGGCGGATGTGAACTGATGCGGCAGTATGGCTGGAATCAGCATGGCATAATCGGATGCCTGGTTAATCATGATGGTGTCAACCAGTTTTTCGGGAATGCGCTCATAGCGGCTGGCGCCTTTTTTCTTGTCTTTGCTCCAGCCATCTAAATTGCGGTATTCAACCATATCAATCAGCAGCAGACAAAGGTTAAGATGTGGATGTTTGAGCTGCTGTTTTATTTTATACAGCTCAAAGAAAACATCACAGGGACTGCCTGTTTTCGGACTTTTTCGGCGCTGGCTGGCTTCGCCTGTTTCAGGGTTCAGCCAGACCAGCCATTTCCGGCGGGGAATCGGATAAACAAGGGTGACGTTATGATCAGTCAGGAAAAACTTTAGTTTTTTACGCAAGGTATTGAAGTTTTGCGTGTGGATTTCGGTAATGCCCGCTTCGTTTTTGATATCGGCGAAATAGCTGCCGATTTTAACTTCATGGCGGGACTCAACTGGTTCAAACGTAAATTTAAGCACAGCATGCAGTGTCTTTTCGCCAAGGGTGCCAATGCCGGCTTGCTGCCGCTTATTGCCAACGATCAGGTCGCAGGCCTGATCAAATGCTGATATCATAAAGACTTTTCCTCCAAACGGTTCTGACTGTTGCTGCTGTGTTTC
>SLHU01000056.1 GCA_007135995.1 Clostridiales bacterium
TAAGAGAAGAGGGGCAGAGTTTATGGCTACTAAGCAGAAAAAATCGCAGAAAACAACCCGAACAAAGAATCGGAAACGGTCAACCAAGAAAGAGCCGGTGCCCAGAAAAGGGCGGGACTACCAGGTCTTTGTGACCAGAAGTTTTTCCAACCAGGTTGACCCGAAGGCCGCGCTGATGGCTGCCGGTCTGGCTCATTATAAGAGGATCAAGCAGACCGGTTGACCCGGGATTGCACTGTTGACACGTTCACTTCAATATCAGTAGACTGTTGCTGTACTGAAGTGAGCTGTTTTGATTCAAGGAGGATCATATGATTCAAAACAGCTATCAAGTTGGCATCTATTGCCGTCTATCCAAAGACGACAATAACGGCAACTCGGAATCCATGAGCATCGCCAATCAAAAGCAGCTCCTGATGGATTACGTTGCCCGGAAGCGGTGGGACCTGAGCGGCATATATGTCGATGACGGATACACCGGCACGAACTTTGACAGACCGGATTTTCAGCGATTATTGCGTGACGTTAATGACGAACGGATCAATTGCGTGATCACCAAGGACCTCAGCCGGCTAGGCCGGAACTATGCGATGACGGGCTATTATACAGAAGAGTATTTTCTGGAAAGAAACGTCCGTTTTATTGCTATTAATGACAATGTGGACACGATGGCGGGAGAAAATGATTTTGCCGCGTTTCATAATGTCATCAACGAGTTCTATCCGAAGGAGATCTCACGCAAAGTCAGACAAGTCAAACGCGCCAATGCTGAAAAGGGCTACTTCCAGGGTGGATTTTCACCCTATGGATACGCCCAGTCGCCGGATAATGGACACAAGCTGGTCATCAACCCCGAGACAGCGCCGATTGTTGTCCGCGTTTTCGACCGTTTCTCCAAGGGTGAGAATTGCCGGATGATGGCGGATGATCTCAACAAAGACGGGATCCCCAGCCCCATGCGGTATCACCAGATCAAGACGGGTCGCTCCTATGGTCATTCGGATGTCAGTAAAAAGGTGTGGACATCCGCTACGCTTTACAGGATCCTGAAAAATCCTGTTTATCGTGGCATGATGGTTCAAGGCAAACGCTCCACTATCTCGTTTAAGAGCCAGAAGCGGGTGCTGCGTAATGAAGCAGACTGGTATGTTGTCCCGGATACGCATGAACCGATCATCGATGATGTGCTCTGGGATGCCGTTGCCTCAATCACCAGTAAACCGAAAGGCCAAAAGAAGACCGGTTACCGTTCGATTCATGAGGGCAAGCGCTTAAGCAAGTTCAGCGGTATTATCTACTGCAAGGATTGCGGAGCACGTATGACAGCCACCAAAAACAACGACCGGATGGTCTACCGCTGCAGCCGCTATATCAGCTCCGGCGCACAAACGTGTCGCTCCCATTCCATTCGTGAAGTTTATGTGCTGCAAAGCATCCAGAAGGATCTGGAACAGTTCATCTTGCTTTCTGAAGAGGAACGGTTTGATATGGCAAGTCAGGTCATCAGCACAGCGCTCAGCGACAGCAGCAGCCCGGCCAGGCTGCTGAAAGATGAGCTGCAGCAGTGTACGAAGCGTGTCGATGAGCTGAGTAAAATCAGCCGCAGTCTTTATGAAGACAAGGTCAAAGGGATCGTTTCTGAACCTGAGTTCGTTGAAATGAGTAACGACTATAAACTCGACAAACGTCGGTGCGAGGATCGGGTCCGGATTATCACGGCTCAGCTGGAGCAGATGGAAGCGGTTGATTCGGCTGCTGGGAAGTGGGTTAAGCTGGTTGCAGACTACCTTACTTTTGAGCAGATTGACCGGGAAATGATCCAGGAACTTGTGGAAAAAGTCGAAGTCTCCTACGCACGGGATTCATGCAGTTACACGAAATGTTCATATAATATTGATATCACCTATCGCATCATTGGACCCGCTGAGGCCGCAAACGCCGCAGCAGCAGGCTTTTCCGAAGACAAAGAAAAAGCGCAGCACGCCGGCTAAGCAAATACTGCGCTGATCTTTACACTAACGTGTAAGTTTGTCGTGGCGGAGAAGGGGGGATTCGAACCCCCGCTGGAGTTGCCCCCACTAACAGTTTAGCAAACTGCCCCCTTCGGCCTACTTGGGTACTTCTCCATATTTGAGAGCGGGCTTTATGAACCATAATGGTTCAAGCCCATGCTCTCTTGGCGGAGAGAGTGGGATTCGAACCCACGACAGACTTGCATCTGTGCCGGTTTTCAAGACCGGTGCCTTCAACCAACTCGACCATCTCTCCATGTATACAGGCGCCTAGATATTCTACAACGCTCATGTCAATCTGTCAATTGCCTTGAGGTATTTAGTCTTGAATTATCGGCGTTTTTGCCCTTTCTGACCGACAGCAGGAAGAAAATGATACCGGACATGGCCAACAGACCATGTTTGGCTATTTCACCTTGGTCTCTCAGGCTAAAAAGTTCGCCTGTAACGAAGTAAATTTTTGCTTAATGCAGCTGGACCGGCCAGGTCCAAAGCTGTATAGTGCCAAAGCTCAACGAAGGTAAGAAGTCGCTTTCCGGTGAACTGCTTTTGATTGAGCGGTTCATTTTCTATTTTTTACATGTATGCAGCTGCACGAAAGCTTGATGCGGTATCATTGCCATCATGTGGCAGGACAGCGCGCAGTTCGGGCTGGTTGTAAGGCTGGCACTGTCTGTAACAATTACTATTGCCACATCACTAGGTTACCTGATACCCTATATCTTAGTTAAGCTTGGCTTTGATCAGGCAGCCGGTGCTGATCCGATTATCACCACGATCAAGGACATCAGCGGTCTGTTGATCTATTTTTTAATTGTCAACGCGCTGCTGCTGCTGTAAAGGAACGAAATGCGAATGAAACGCAACTTAGAATTAATACTGACCACAAAGCCGGGAGCCGCCAGGCACAGGTTCGTTTTGGCGTTTGTACTGCTGCTTTTTGCTGCCGGCCTTCTAACGCTCATAACCGGATGCGGTCAGAATGATACCCGTGATCAGGCCGACTTTTTCGCCATGGACACAACCATTTCACTGACGATCTTCAATCATGCAGATAGCGATCAGTTGCTTCAAGACGCCAAGACACGGATTGAAGAGCTTGAAGACATGATGAGTATCGGCAAGGTGGAAAGTGATGTCACCAAAATTAATTTAGCCGCGGGTATCAGCCCGGTTACGGTTCATCCTGAGACGTTTCATGTGATTGAAACAGCGCTGAGTATTGCCGAAATCACCGATGGCGCCTTTGATGTCTCCATTTATCCCCTGGTGACTTTGTGGCGCGATGCCCTGGAACAGAACCAGCTGCCGGCAGACGCACTGATCGAGGCCAGACGGACTCTGGTTAATTACGAAAACATTATTCTTGATTCAGATCAGCTGACAGTGTTCCTCAAAGAATCTGGCATGGGTATTGATCTGGGCGGTATTGCCAAAGGGTATATTGGTGATCAGGTTTATCAGCTGCTGTATGAAAATGATGTAAAACATGCTTTAATAAACTTAGGCGGCGATGTGCTGGTTCTGGGCAGCCGTACAGACGGCAGCGACTGGCGTATCGGCGTCGCAGATCCGCGGGCAACAGAATCTGCTTCCGATATTTTCGCTGTTGTTGAAACGACCAGCAATGCCGTGATGACATCAGGCGATTATATGCGCTATGGCGTCATCGGTGAAGGAGACAACCGTTATCATCATATCCTTGACCCTGTCACAGGGTTTCCTGCTGAACACGGAACCGTCAGTGTGACGATCGTCAGTGAGTCAGCGATGATAGCGGACGCCCTGGCCACAGCTTTTTTCAATATGCCAGCCAGCCAGGCAATGGAAATTGTTGAATCCCTGCCTGAAATAGAAGCGATCCTGATTACGGAAGACAGGGACATGTTTGTCTCTGGCGGTATCGCAGATAAGGTCAGCCTTTATGGAGAAGAGGAACAAGATTAGCAGACAGAGGAGCGAACGACCTATGAGAAAAAGTCTACTGCTTAACACCGTTGTATTCCTGCTGGCTGTCCTGCTGTTCAATACCGGCGGCGGCTGTGATCAGACACAGCTGACGGGTGATGTCATCGTTCCCGACCGTATATTAACCGCAGATGAGCCGGTTGCCCTGCAGCTGACTGTCCCTGAATCACTTTCAGGCATCTACAAGGTGCACTGGCAGCTGAATCCCGAAAATGCAGGCGAGATCATTTACGGTGAGGCTTTAGCAGATCGCTTTTCAGCTGAAAAGCTGCAGCAGTATTTTGGCATTGTTGAAGTTGACCCCGACCGCTATGCCCTTTTTACCGCAGCCAGACCGGGACACGTTGAAATAGAAGTGTATGGCTACTATAAGCAGACAAATCCTCAGCCTATCACGGTTTTTGAACTGGATATCAGCGAAGGGTAATATGATCTCTCCCGCAACGTTAACCCTGCATCATTTGAATCAATCCGCACCCCATGTTAAAATGCACACCTCAGTACTCACCTGATCGCAATCCCTGATCGTATGATCAATAAGCAGGCAGCCGGGATCTGATAAACTATGAGAGATAAGCAAAAACCACGTAAAAAACGGATCAAACCACATGAGCGCCAACTGGTGGCAGGAACGGTTCTGCTGCTCATTTCGCTGGTCATTTTGTTTGTCGCTTTATTCGTGTTTGAAGCGCCGCTCGGCAGGCAGCACGAGCTTCATTTTAACGAAATCCTGCCGGATAACCAGTCTGTCCTGGCTGATGAAGATGGCGATTATCCCAGCTGGATCGACCTGCATAATCCCTCAGACCAGCCTGCCTCGCTTAGCGGATACAGTTTGACCGACCGGATTGAAAATCCTCAGAAGTGGCAATTTCCTGATATAACCCTTGATCCGGGCGAGTATCTGACAATCTTTCTTTCCGGCAAATCATATATGCCCGTCGGCGAGCACCTGCACGCCGGCTTCGAATTGGACACCGACCGCTCAGAACTCCTGCTGATCAGCCCGCGCGGGGAATCGATAGACCGGCTGCCGCTGGCAGGGGTGCAAGGCATACCTCCTGACATCTCCTATGGCCGGGATCCTGAGCATTTTGACCGCTGGCTTTATTATGTGCAGCCTTCACCCGGGATGGCCAATTTGAGTCTTGGCTATGAGACTTTCGATTTTGAGCTGATGCCGCTCCCGGCGGAAAGTCACCTGGTGATCAACGAGATCGTGGCATCCAACAGCAGCACCTACGCGGATGAAGACGGTGATTATCCTGACTGGATCGAGCTATATAATGGCCATAGCGAGCCTTTGAACCTGGAAGGATATATGCTCTCCGATGACGAAAACAGTCCGGCAGAATGGCTGTTTCCGGATATTACGCTAGACCCGGGCGAATACCTGGTTGTTTTCGCTTCAGGCAAGGACCGCAAAGACCTGGAAGACGGCTATCTGCACACCAGTTTCAGGATAAACAGGCAGGAAGACATCCTGCTGCTGACCAGCAGCGACGGTTATCTGCTTGACCGGGTTGACATTCGTGATCTGCCGACCGACGTGTCGTACGGCAGAAACCCGGATGCGGAAGATCAGTGGCTGCACTTTATCAAGCCGACACCCGGCGAGGCGAACACAACACCCGGTTTTGAAACAATTGATTTTGATCAGAAGGTTTTGGATCCAGCGGTTTACGTGAATGAGATCATGGCGTCGAACCAATACACCCTGACCGACGAAGACGGCGATTATCCTGACTGGATTGAGCTTTATAACAGCAGTGACCGGGCTGTGAATCTGCAAGGCTATCTGCTGTCTGATGACACAGACGATCCAATGCAGTGGATCTTGCCGGATCTTGTGATTGAGCCAGATGAGTACCTTGTCATATTCGCCTCCGGGAAAGACCGGCGTGATCCTGACGGCGACGCACTGCATACCAGTTTCCCGATTAACATGAGCGAAGATGTGCTTTATTTCAGGCAGCCGGACGGCCAGATTATAGACCGGATAGAGGTGGAAGATCATCTGTCTGACGTCTCTTACGGGCGAGATCCTGAGAACACAGACAACTGGTATTTCTACCCCAGTCCAACCCCCGGCTGGAAAAACGAGACGCATGGCTTTGAGCAGCTGTCCGGTGAACCGGAAGAAGCCGGGATCCTGATGATCAACGAAATCATGGCGATGAATCTTTCAACGCTGCGTGACAATCATGGTGAATACCCTAACTGGATCGAGCTTTACAACGCCGGTGATGAGCCGATCAACTTAAAAAACTTTGGCCTCTCAGACCGGGAAGATGAGCCAATGCGCTGGACCTTCCCTGATCTTGATATCCAGCCGGGTGAGCATTTCGTTATTTATGCCTCCGGCCGCGATTCCGCTGACCTGAACCAGCGTGTTCTTCACACGAATTTTGGTGTCAGTACGCTGGGCGAACGCGTCACCTTATCCGACCCCATCGGCCGGACGATCGACAGTGTTCATACCGGCCGCCTGCCGGAAGGCATCTCTATCGGCCGCAGCTCATATCCGGAAGCTGAACAGGAGTGGGTGTACTACACCTCGCCTTCGCCAGGCAGTCTGAATCAGGGAACTGAATATTTTGGCTTTACCAGCCCGCCAGTTGTTTCGAAGCGAGGCGGTTTTTTTGACGACGCGGTTGAACTGACTTTGGAGAACCCCAGCAGCAGCGGTGAAATTCGCTACTCCACAGACGGCAGCATTCTGGATGAAAATTCTAAACGATGTGTCGGACCGATTCGTGTTGACGAAACGACCGTGCTCAGGGCAGCGGTCTTTGATCAAAACAAGTTGACACAAGATGAAATTATCCACACGTATTTTATCAACGAACAGCATACGCTGCCGGTTGTCTCAATCACAGTGGATCCCTTCCAGTTTGAAGACCCGGTTCACGGTATTCACAGCTTTGGGCCTGGCGCCTCTGAAGCCTTCCCGTATTTCGGCGCTAACTTTCACAAGGACATTGAAATACCTGCTAACTTCGAGCTTTACGAAACAGACGGCAAGCTCGGTTACGACATGCAGATTGGCTTTAAGCTTTTTGGCGCGTTCAGCCGAGGTATGGACCAGA
>SLHU01000033.1 GCA_007135995.1 Clostridiales bacterium
ATCCTGCCTTCTGCGAGAGCAGAAGGGTAGGCCACCACGTCAATCGGCAGTCCTTCAGGATTCAGTATCAGTCTCCAGGCTTGTTTATTTTTCATTGATATCCTCCAGTCAAATCTGGCACTTTCTTATATTAAACGGTTCGGTCACTGCGCAGATAGTCATCAACTTCATTAAAGAAGACATCTTCAATCTGCTCACTGGGACGTGGTGTCAGATGACTGACGACAATGTAAAGAATCAGGTTCAGCGGCAGGGTCGGCACGACAGGATGCAGGCCGAAAAATAAGATATTACTGCCGTCTGCGCCTTTTATCAGCATACCAAGCAGCAGATAGATGACACCCGCAAAGGTACCCGCAAGTGCGCCTTGTTTAGTGCCTCGTTTCCAGAGCAGTCCACCTACCAGTGCCGGTGCCCACTGCGCAAAACCAGGTACAGATACATTTGTCAGGTACAGTGCCATCGCTTCTTCACCGGCGCCAATCTGCACCGCTACCGTAACACTTAAGCTGAATATGACAATGCCGACAACCGACCAGCGCGCGACCGCGGTAATCTGTCTGTCTGTCGCATTTGGTTTGATGACACCCTGAATCAGATCCCGGGCGACAATAATGCTGGATGTCATCAGCTGGACTGCGGCGGTTGAAACAGCAGCTGCGATAACGCCCATGAGAACCAGCACCGCGAACCAGCGCGGCAGATAGGTTTGAATAACCGTCTGAACAACACTGTCCGCTTCAGCAGCGCTGGTAATACCAGGCATCGCGGCCGGCGCAACCAGTGAGCCCCAGATAAAGGGAATAATATAAAAGAACAGGCCGCCAAAAATGAAAACAAGCAGCGGCATCCAGCGAAACAGTTTTTTGTCACGGGCGGTCATAACGCCGATGACAACATGCGGCCAGCAAAACGCCATCAGTCCGACAACAAAGGTGCCGATCATCAGCGTTGTTGTATATTCACCCAGCGGCCCGGGCGCACTCAGCTTGGCAGGATCAATTTCAACAAGCATCGTGGCTGCCTGAACCAGTCCGGCATCGGGGAAGACAATTGAGACCACCCAGAAGAGGGAGCCTAACAGTGCTGTCACATAAACGACACCGAGGAAAATATTCACCCAGGCAACAATACGCATACCGCCAAGGATAACCAGGATGATCAGCAGAACGGATGTATAAACGGCACCAACCCAGAGCGGCAGGCCCGTCAGGGCTTCAAACCCGCGGCCAACCCCCAGCGGCTGAATGCCCACATACGGTATGATGAAAGCCAGCATTGTTATAGACAAAAGCACCCGCAGTGTTTTGCTTTCATAGCGCTCCGCCAGCACTTCGATGGGCGAAAGAAAACGGTTGATTTTCGCCAGCGCCCAGAGCCTTGGTCCAAGGAACATGTACAGTCCGGCAAATCCGGCAACTGAACCCCAGATAAAGAAAACGTAACCGGGACCATGCAAGTATAAAACTCCCGGGAACCCATAAAACGTCCAGCTAGAGCTAATCGCGAACAGAACGAAGAAAAACATAACAACAACGCCGATTGTACGGCCTGCCATCATATAATCTTCTGCTGTTTTCGCTGACAGCTTATATCCATAAGCGGCCATGACAATAATGATCAGGCTAAATATGCCCAGAGCAATAAAATCGAAAACCATGATGCCCTCCTATCTGTATGGCCAATACTTGAAGAAATAAACCAGATATGCAACTAGCCAGACTAAAACAAACACGACGCCTGCAACAAGCGGCATCGTCATCCAGCCAAATAAGAGAATCGGATCTGCTCCTTCAGGTGTTTCCATGTAACCCAGGCCAACAACAACCATCATGGCGATAATTGATAAGACCAAAACAGCAAGAAATATTTTTCCTGCTCTGTGAGTTTTCATTTCCAGCATTGTTTCACCATTCCTTTCCCTGGCCATAACGAATTTTGTACGTACCCGGCCATTCAGTTCATTGAATTGATGTGTGCTAAACAGGTCTTGTTAGGGACAGGTAAATGTAAGCTGTCAAGTTTATTTGTTGATGATCTAACCCATCATATCAAAATTATCATTTGATTGTCAAAGTATTTGTGTAGAAAATATCAGTTGTTTCCTGTGCAGTTTTGCAGTGTTTTTGCACGGTTGTCTGATCTGCTAATACATGCCGGCCTTTATGATAAATCCGCTTGTCTCAAACTGACACGCAATGCTGAAGCGCGATCTGCTGACCTTGGCGCTTGAAGCGTGATCTGCCGACGGCTGTTTCCTGATTTTTCTTTTTTAACGGGCGGCATACTGTGTTGGTGTGCAGTTCATATATTTTCGAAACACAGCTGAAAAATAAGAGCTGGAACTGAAGCCAAGCGACATGGCTGTATCCGTTACGCTGACACCTTCACGCAGATGTTCACAGGCCAGTTTGATTTTTTGCTGATTAATATAATCACGAGGTGTTTTGCCAGTATAATCACGAAACTTGTGTTTGAGTCCTGACAGAGACATCCCGCACTGGGCGCTGATCATATCAAGCGACACATTTGTTTGAAGCGACTGCTCAATCAGAGACAGCACCTGATTAATCTGCTCATCGGCAGACAGGCGGTTTTGCTGCAAAAACAGCAGACGTGTCAGAAAGCTGACAAAAAGTGACTGGGCATACTGACGCGCGGACATCTCGCGGGCAATGAAATTCTGAAAGCAGCTTTTCAGCAGCGCCATTCCTTCCTGATCAGCATGGCGCATCCCAGGCTGTTGAACATCCAGCTTTTCTCTGAAGGCACGCGTGCGATCTTCCGATAATCCAAGCAGATTTTCAGCCAGCGGATTGACCTGAAACCAGAAAATCTCGCAGACGCCCTGTATGTCGCCCCCGTTGCCATGTGATAATCCGGCGGGTGTGATGAAAACGTCACCACCCGAAAGATTGTATTGCTTATTCTCTACTGCGTAGCACTCATGTCCTCGCATCACTGCAACACATTCAATCAGACCCGGATGCTGATGCATCTTCAGAGGCTCCGAAGCACGGCTTGCTTTATTATGTCCCAGCAAGATCAGGCCTGGCAGCTGGAGATCGTCAGAAGCCAGAACTTGTCTTGATTTACCAATACGTGTTGTTTCCATTGATGAAGCCCGCCTTTTTTGCCTGACTGACAGCATCTGTGATCCTAATCCAGCCGGACTGTTCATATACCTGACAATGGCTCATTTTCTCATGATTGAAGGCATGTCTTTGCCTGGCCAAGTGCGCAAAACACAGCTCAAATGCCAAATCAGACGCTTTTTCTGCTGCGATGTCATACTAGCTGTTGAATTTGTGCAAAGCATGGGTTTGGTTGCCCGATATTAATAGTAGTGTATATGATAGGCGTATACTACGCAAGTGACCGTCAAGCAAAGGTCGAAGGCAGCGCGTTGCTGCCGGATCGCCGGAAGAAGATCACCAATCCACAGGCGTTGGCAGCTTTGTTAGGCGAAGTGCTGTCCACGCACAAAAGCAAATGATTGAGGAACCAGAAAATGCAAAAACGAGAACGATTGTTAAAAGTACTAAATCGCGAAAAGCCGGATGCACTTCCCTGGTTCGGTGACCTGGATTACTGGATCAACTATCTGAGGACGGAAAATCTGTTTCCGGCACAATATCAGGGTGATGGCGGCATTCAGAAAATGCATGCCGACCTGGGTGTCGGGTTTTATCTGCAAGGCCACTTTCCGTTCAGGACCCTTCATGACAATCTGAAAATCTCTGTCGAAAAAAACGCCGGCAAGGAGATAACGACATATGCTACACCCAGAGGAAACCTGCGTGAAGTCTGGCAATATTCGCCTGAATCGTGGTCCATGGCGCCTGTTGAGCATCTGGTCAAGAACAGCGATGACCTGGAGATTCTGGCCTACATTTATGAGCATACGTTTTATGAGCCGTACTATGACAACATCAAGCTGATACAAGAAGCGGCCGGTGATAACGGTGTTACCTTGTGCTATACGCCAAAAAGCCCTTTCATGGAGCTGGTAGCATTGAAGGCGGGGATTGAGGCTGTTGTCATGATGCAGATTGACGACGAGTCAGGCTTTAATCAAATGATCAGTGTCATGGACAAAAAGCATAAAGAAGCAGCAAATCTGACCATCCGTTCAGACTGTGACTGCATCATGATCCCGGAAAACCTGTCCTCAGACCTGGTCGGCAAGCACTACTATCATACATACATGAAAAACTATCATCAAAGCGTAAACGAAAGCATCCGGCAGGCCGGAAAATATTCTTTCATTCATATGGACGGGGTGCTGCGCGGCTTGCTGGATGAAGTGGCATCAGCGGGATTCGATGTGCTTGAAGCGCTGACACCGGCACCTGTCGGTGATATGCGGCTGGACGAAATAAAGCAGGTGATGGGGGACAAGGCGATTATTTGCGGCGGACTGCCCGGCGGTTATTTTTCTGACCAGATCAGCGACGACGCATTTGATCAAACTGTAATCGAAATCATACAGAAGCTGAAAGGTTTTCCAAACGCCATCCTCGGCGTTGCGGACCAGGTTGTCCCCGGAGCAAAAACAGAGCGGATCAAACGTGTCAACCAGCTGGTTGAACAATACGGTTACTACTGAGCCGTTGACAGACCATAATGGTACGTGGTACGAAAACGGAAGAGAACCATTCAAAGCAGATGAGGTGAAACATATGAACAAAGATAATAGAACTGAGAATATGATTAAGGCAATGACGTATCAATATCCCGATCAGATTCCTATTCATGTCAGCTTACTGCCGGCAGCCTGGCTGAAAAAGGGGCCGGAGCTCAGACGCCTCGCGGCCGATTATCCTGATGTGCTGGAAAATGTGCCTCCGGAAGGTGAAGTGCCGATTCCGGATTCTTATCATTACGGCAGTTTTACAGATGAGTGGGACTGTGTCTGGCGTAATCTGGAAGAGGGTATGGAAAGCATTGTGACCGTTCACCCGGTGAAAACAGCGGAAGATATCAGAAACCTGAAGATTCCGGAAAACCGCGATGGCCGTCTGCCGCATGGGTTCATGTATCTGCGGCTGCTTGATCTGCGCGGCTTTGAAGAGGCGATGATTGATTTTGCGGAGGAAAGCGAAGAGTTGCAGATTCTGATTGACAAGGTTTTAGAATATAACATGATCCAGCTCGATGTTGCTTTGCCAAACATGGGTGAGATTGCCTATTTCGGTGATGACCTCGGCATGCAAAATGGTTTGGCGATCGGTGCCGATAAATGGCGGCGCTATCTGAAACCTTGTTTTAAGCAGCTTTACGAGAAAGTCAGAAAGACAGGCCGATATGTTTACATGCATACGGACGGCTGTATTTACGAGATCATGCCGGACCTGGTTGAATGCGGTGTCAATATGATTAATCCGCAGTTCCGGGCAAACGGGCTGGATAATCTGGTTCGGGTCTGCAAAGGAAAGATTCCAATCAATCTTGACCTTGACCGGCAGCTGTTTCCTTTCGCGACACCGTCCGAAGTTGAAGCGCATATTCTGGAATGTGTCGAAGCCTTGTATCTGCCGGAGGGCGGCCTTTCACTGAATGTTGAGCTGAATTACGAAGTGCCGGTCGAAAATGTAGCGGCGATCTTTGACACGCTGCGTAAAGTTCGGCATTATAAAGGCTGAACTTGTTTGAATCTGCCAGTCCGGTATCGCCGGGACAGACAAAACGATTGAAGCATTATATGAGGATATGAGCAATGGATCATGTACCATTAAGAGCAGACGGACAATTTGAGCCTCCGGCGGCAGATCATACAGACGACACAGTTTTTCTTTCGACAGACAAGATCCTGGAACTGTGGTCAAAAACGTATAATACAGATGGTAAACCGGACTGGTCCCATCTGTTTCCTTATTATCATCCTGATATTGTTTTTCAGGACTCGATCCAGCGAATTGATGGTTTTAGCGAATTTCAGGCGATGTGCGGACGGCTGACAGACAGATGTAAAAGTCTGCGCATGGATATCGTCTCACTGGCACGTCATGACAAAGTTGTCATGATGGACTGGATCATGACAATGTCGTTTAAAAAATACCCCAACACGCCCATTTACGGTGCGACGAAGCTGACTTTTCATGAAGACGGAAGAATCATTGAGCAGCGTGACTATTATGATTTGTGGGGTGATATCTTCAATGGCATCCCCAAGTTTAAAAAACACTACCGCAAATTTATGCGAAAAAAATTCGGTTGACAGGCAGCTTCTTTTTTCATCTGACAAATGAGAGAAGCCAGGTGTCGCTGAAAGAAATCGCTCGTATTTAATCTGCCGCCCTCACATGATGATCAGCTATTGGCAGTAAGTGACGGGTGATGCTAGAATAAAAGAGCAGCAATCCACATGCCATGTCAGACCACGTTCATGTGAGCAGGTATCAGGCGCACGTGTCATACAGACCTTGAAATCAGAGTGCCCATCTTTCACGTGTCATACAGGCCTAGAAAGCAGAGAGCCCATCTTTTAGGAGGATTCGACCATGTCAGTTATTCTTAGCAAACAGATGTATGAACAGCAGATCGCCGAGTCAAGGGATCAGCGGATGGACTGGTGGCGCCAGGCCCGGTTCGGCATGTTTATCCATTATGGCCTTTACAGTCAGATTGGCCGCGAAGAATGGGTGATGGCCCTGGAAAATTACCCGATCAGTGAGTATGAAAAGTTCGCTGCCGGCTTTTGCCCCAAAGAAGGCGCACCGCGGGAGTGGGCGGCCCTGGCTAAGCAGGCCGGGATGAAGTACATGGTTCTGACAACCCGCCATCATGAAGGATTCAGCCTCTGGGATTCCAAAGTGAACCCCTTTAATTCGATGAACCACGGAGCCAAAAGAGACATTGTTCGTGAATTTGTTGATGCATGCCGCGAGTTTGATCTGAAAATCGGATTTTATTCATCGCTGATGGACTGGCACCATCCTGACGGCTGGCGCTGTGCCTTTGATACAGCGGCCCGGC
>SLHU01000288.1 GCA_007135995.1 Clostridiales bacterium
ATTTCGCAGCGACAGGCAGAAGGACGAAATTACGCTTGAATAGATAAGTCGCACACTGTGGACTTGTTTGGAGGCTGCGGCTTGAACAGAATGATAGAAAAACTAAAAGAAACACTGATGGCTGTTTTGCCGGTCACGGTCATTGTAACGATTTTGCACTTCACTTTGACACCGGCTGATGTGCACATGCTGCTTCGCTTTTATATCGGCGCATCTATGATTGTGATCGGACTGGCTGTTTTCCTGCTTGGCGTTGATCTGGGTGTAACTCCTATCGGCAAACTGATGGGAAATGAACTGGCAAAAAGCGATCAAATCTGGATTATTGCGATAGCAGGATTGCTCCTCGGTTTTTTTGTCTCAATCGCGGAACCGGATTTACATATACTGGCTGGACAAGTTGACCTGGTGACAGATGGCGTGATAGCAAAAATGGAGTTGGTCGCTGTTGTTTCTGTTGGGATCGCCTCTTTACTTGTCCTTGGGTTTATTCGCATATTGTATAATATGCCACTCTATAAAATTCTGCTTGTTCTTTATCTGATCATCTTCGTTTTGGCGATTTTTTCGCCAGAAGCATTTATTGCCATATCATTTGACGCATCAGGTGCAACAACAGGCGCTTTCGCAGTTCCTTTCATTCTGGCTTTATCGATAGGTATTTCAGCATTGAAAAAGGACAGCAAAGCTTCAGAAAAAGATAGTTTCGGACTGGTCGCGATTATTTCTACAGGTGCTGTTATCACGGCTCTGATAATGGGAAATATTGTTGATCTTGATGGACTTGCCGGCAGCTTGAATGTTGACCACCGCTCAGCGCAAGGTTTACTCAAACCTTTCATAGATAAATCCCCCGTTTTGATGTTGGAAGCGCTCATTGCCTTAACGCCGCTGGTCGTCTTGTTCATCACCTTTCAGTTTATTCGGTTCAAATTGCCCAGAAGGCAGTTTGTCCGTATTCTAAAAGGACTTTTGTACGCACTGATCGGCCTTATTCTTTTTCTGGTTGGTGTCAGTGCCGGGTTCATGAGTCTTGGTCACCTGACAGGCTATCAGCTTGCCAGAATGGATCAATCAATCTATCTGATTTTGATTGCTTTCGCTCTGGGATTGGTCACTATACTCGCTGAACCTGCTGTTTATGTTTTAACCAAGCAGATTGAAGATGTCACCAGCGGATATATCAACCGAAGACTGATTTTGACAGCCTTTTCAATAGGTGTAGGGCTTGCAGTCGCGCTTTCGGTAATTCGAGTGCTTGTAGCGGATATCAAACTGTGGCATTATTTGCTTCCAGGATATGCGGTCGCGCTTGGACTCATGTTTATTGCGCCCAAGCTCTTTGTGGGTATAGCATTTGACTCAGGCGGTGTTGCATCGGGTCCTATGACCGCGACCTTTATTCTTGCTTTTATTCAAGGTGCGGCCGAAGCCAGTGCTGAAGCGGATATGCTGGCTGATGGTTTTGGAATGATCGCAATGGTGGCGATGATGCCGATTATAACGATTCAGCTGCTCGGACTGGTGTATAAAATGAAAACGGTGAAGGAGGGTGTTTGAATGATCGAAACCAATTGCGACAACCGCATGTTGTTAATTTGTTTAATTGTCAACTGCGGACTGGGGCGCAAAGTCGTGCGTCAGGCAAAAAAGACTGGGATTAGCGGCGGTACGATTTTTTATGGAACAGAAATAATTCACGATGACTTTCTGCATCTGTTTGAGCTTTGTGATACACGAAAAGAAATTGTGATAATGATAGGGCCTGAACCGATCGCAAGATCTGCCCTCAATCGCATCAGTGAAAAGTACCAGTTTGAGAAGCATAACTGTGGCTTGGGGTTTGCCATACGTTTGTCTGATCTTTGCGGTATGCACAGTTATCAGGATGATGTCCTGTCAGCTAATGAACAGCGCTTGGAAAAACAGAAAGGACTAGGTGAAAAAATGTATCAGGCGATTTATACGGTTGTTGATAAAGGGAAAGCAGAACAGGTAATAGAGGCAGCTGCCAAAAAAGGTGCCAGGGGCGGAACGATTATTAACGCCAGAGGATCCGGTATTCATGAAACCAGCAAACTTTTCGCGATGGAAATTGAGCCGGAAAAAGAACTGGTGCTGGTTATCATAGATTCCGGAAAGACTGAAGCTGTCATTCAGTCAATTTCTGAAAATCTGGAGCTTGAGAAACCCGGCTGCGGCATTTTGTTTGTGATGGATATAGTGCAAGCTTATGGAATACGGTAATAACGAGGTGCTTTCATGAAGGATCATCACAAACTGCTCATCATATTCACTGCGTTTTGTCTCCTTTTATTGAGCGGCACAATCGGCTATATTTATCTGTTAGAAATTTCTTTTATTGACGCATTTTATATGACAGTTATCACTATTTCTACAGTGGGTTTTCAGGAAGTTGCTGAAATGACAGATGAAGCGAAGCTATTCTCAATCATCATTATTTTCATGGGAATTGGTTTTGCAGGATATTTATTTACAAATGTTGTCGCTTTCTTTATGGAAGGAAACTGGCGTGACGCGATGAGAAAAAAGGAGATGATGAGCAAAATGAAACAGATCGACAACCATTATATAATTTGTGGCGCTGGCGAAACGGGTGATAGCGTGATCAAACAGTTTGAAAAAAGCGCAGTGCCATTTATTGTCATTGATACAGATTCAGAACCGCTGGAAGCGTTAAAAGCACGTGGTATTCTTTCAATCTGCGGCGACGCGACTCATGAGAGTGTGCTCATTGAGGCGGGTATTGAAAGAGCACGAGGTATTATCTGTTCCCTTTCAACAGATGCTGATAATGTATTCACTGTCCTTACATCAAGATTTCTGAATCAGGATCTTTATATCATATCACGGGCCATAGAAGATCATGCTCATGAGAAACTGACACGAGCCGGTGCTGATCGCACGATTTCTCCGAATGAGATAGGCGGCCGCAGAATGGCCGCGCTGATGCTAAGGCCAACCATCATCTCATTTCTGGATATGATTACACATGTCGGCGATGTCGTTTTGGATCTTGAAGATATACTTATTTCAGAAAAATCAGAGCTTATAGGGACTAAGCTGAAAGACGCAAATATTCCAGAAAGAACTGGATTAGTTGTGCTGGCACTGCAAAAAAAACGTTCAACGCGGATGCTGTTCAACCCCGGACCTGATGAGGAACTGGAATTAGGTGATTCAATGATTGTATTAGGGACCCAGGATCAAACACACATCCTTAAGGAAATAGCACATGACAAGGGTGAAAGAGATTGTGATTAGAAGCTAAAACAAGCAGGCAGTAAATTGGATGTCTGAAATATGAGATTTAGTTTGATTCACAGTAGCCACATCAGATTGATCGTGTTAAAATGGCATAAAATGAATATGTGATGAATGATACATGCAGGAGAGCCTTTCGTCAGAAAGCACCGAAGAAGTAAGAGCGTATTTGTCAAATACACTTGAACCTTTCAGGTAAAGAGGACTGTATGCTGACATCACCCTGAAAAGCTTTTTAGAAGCACCGAAGGAGCAAAATCCGGCAATCAGTGAATGTTCGTTATCCTGAAAAAGGGTGCGCTGATGTCAGATAGAATCTCTCAGGTTCCGATACAGGGAAGAAGACAGCTTTGTTTGTCTTCTTTTTTTATGAAAACAGGCTGTTAGCTTGTTATGATTGAGTCAGGTCAGAACCAATGTTAACAAGCGGGACTGAGAACTTATCGGTTTATCAGGCCACATCGGTTATATGAGGAAATATTTATGAAACGAACAGCGTTATACCAGAAACACCTGGATCTGAATGCCTCGCTCACCGCGTATGCCGGCTGGGAGATGCCCCTGCAGTACAGCGGAATTATCGCGGAACACCTGGCTGTCAGAAAAGCGGCCGGCTTGTTTGATGTTTCACATATGGGTGAACTGATGATTACAGGCGCGGCAGCGGAAATTTTTCTCCAGTATCTGCTGACGCGTGATGTTCAAAAACTGAAAACCGGCCGGGCGACGTATGCACTCATGTGTAATGATCAGGGAGGCGTACTGGATGACCTTCTGGTTTACCGTCTGCAGGATGACAAGTTCATGCTGGTCGTCAATGCCGCCAATACGGAAACAGTTTCTGAATGGATCAAAAACCATCTTCAAAGCAAGAAATGGTATACAATGCTGCCTGAAGGTGCGGATGCAACAGTTTTGTTTCAAGACATGAGCGTTAATTACGCTTTGCTGGCACTGCAGGGACCAAGAGCGCGGGAGATTCTTCTTTCGCTTTCAGCTGCTGATTTGAGTGAACTGAAGCCATTTCATTTTATTCTGGACGATTCCCTGACTGGTGATCCGGTGCTTGTTTCAAGAACGGGCTATACAGGTGAAGACGGGTTTGAGCTTTATTGCAGCTCCGAACAGGCAGCGATGCTTTGGGAAAAGCTGTTGACTGAAGGGCAGGTGTACGGGCTGCAGCCAGTTGGGCTAGGTGCACGTGACACGCTGCGGCTGGAATCGGGTCTGCCGCTTTACGGTCATGAGCTGGATACCAGAACAACACCGCTGGAAGCAGGCCTTGATCGATTTGTCAATCTTGAAAAGCCCTTTTTCATCGGGCGCGATGCGATGATGCTGAAGGACGCACAACTGTCGGCCAGGACGCTGGTTGCTTTTAAGCTAAGAAAAAGAGCAGTCGCCAGGCAAGGGTGCCCTGTTTATATTCAGGAGCGTCAGGCAGGATATGTGACTTCAGGTGGCTACGCACCTTTCCTTCAGGCTTCAATTGGTCTGGCGCTCATTGCCCGCAGCAGCCTGCCGCCTGAAAAGAAACAGACAGAAGGACTGCTGCAGAATGCTGAGCTGGTCAACAGAAGTCAGATATCTGCAAAGCCTGTGCTGTCAGTTGAAGTAAGAGGCAAACGATATGAGGCAGATTTTACTGATTTGCCTTTTTACAATCGCAGGAAAAAGGGTTGAAAATCTGAACAGCAGGCAAGTGACCAATGGCCGGAGAGCCAAACCAGATCACGACAGCAGAAAACAGTGGCAGACGACGGCGACGGATCATAGTGGCAGATCACATTGGAAGATGACACCAGCAGACAAGCCTGACCTGCATCAGAATAAGGATGCACGACAGGAGAAATAGCAGAAGTTGAGATTGATTGGAGGATAAACACATGCAAGAAACGATCTATTATTCTAAAAACCATGAGTGGGTCAAAATCAAAGGTGAGCTGGCATGGATTGGTATCAGCGACTATGCGCAAAACGCTTTGGGCGATATTGTTTTTGTTGAGCTGCCAGAGCCGGGAACAGAATTTGAAGCAGGTGACGTGCTGGGCGTGGTTGAATCGGTTAAAAGTGCGTCTGATATTTATTGCATGGTTAACGGCACTGTTGCTGAGGTGAACGAAGCTTTGCTTGAGGAACCGGAAAAAGTGAATGAAGACGCTGAAAATGCCTGGTTTGTGAAAATGGAGGCTGTCATTTTACCTGAAGATCATGATCTGATGGATGAAAATGATTACAGACGTTTTTGTGAGGATGAATAAAGAATGAACAACAGATACGTATCACTTACTGATTCTGAAAAGCAGCAGATGATGCAGACAATTGGCGTGACATCTGCTGACCAGCTATTTGATGATATACCTGCCGAACTGAGATTGAACAGGTCGCTTGACCTGCCGCCGCCATTGTCTGAGTTCGATTTAGTGAGCCGGCTCAAAGCACTGGCAGCGCTGAATCGTTCCTGCGAAAACGCTGTTTGTTTCCTGGGTGCAGGCATGTATGATCACTTTATTCCGGCGGTTGTTGATCATATGATCTCCAGGCAGGAATTTTATACAGCCTATACACCTTATCAGCCGGAAATCAGCCAGGGTTTGCTGCAGGCGATTTTTGAGTATCAGACAATGATGTGTGACCTGACCGGCATGGACGTGAGCAACGCTTCTTTGTATGATGGTGCCACAGCAGCTGCTGAAGCTGTGCTGATGGCCTGCCAGGCGACACGCAGACATAAGATTTTGCTTCCGGACAGTGTGCATCCGCATACCAGACAGGTGCTTAAGACTTATGAGCGGCTCGGCAAATTCAGTCTGGCAGAATTTTCTGAATCAGCGGAAGCTTTGGGAGAAAATCGTCAGAATGATGAGAACAGCTGGCAAAGCAACCTTGACCAGGATACAGCGGCCGTCGTGATTCAGAGTCCTGATTTTTTTGGCGTGATAAAAGATATCGCCACCGCAGCAGATGCCGCACATGCGAAAGGTGCTTACCTGATTGTTATCGCTGATCCGCTGTCACTTGCTTTGCTCGAAGCGCCCGGCAGCAAGGGGGCTGATCTAGTTGTGGGTGACGGGCAGGTTTTGGGCAATCCGATGAATTATGGCGGCCCTTCGCTTGGCTTTATTGCCGCAAAAAAGAAAGATCTGCGCCGGTTGCCGGGACGCATTGTAGGCCAGACGACAGATAAGAACAGCCAGCGTGGATTTGTCCTTACCATACAGACACGTGAACAGCATATACGCCGGGAGAAAGCGACTTCAAACATCTGTTCCAATCAGGCTTTGAATGCGCTGACGGCGGCCGTCTATTTGTCAGCAATGGGACCCGCCGGTTTAAAACAGACAGCCACTTTATGCCTGCATAAAGCTCAGTATGCATTTGACACGTTAACAGGCTCAGGTGAATTTGAGCCGATTTTCAAAGACAAACCCTTTTTCAGGGAATTCGCCCTGACCAGCAAGCAGCCTGTTGCGGCGATAAATCGTAAACTGCTGAAGGCCGGTGTGATCGGCGGTCTTGAGCTGTCGGCCTATTACCCGCACTTGGGATCTGGCTGGCTGGTGGCTGTGACAGAAAAAAGAACCCGGCAGGAAATAGATCAGATGGCAATGCTGGCATGCGCGCGTTAACCCGATTTCGTTTCGCATATAAAAGGTAATTGTCCGACACGGTCATAGATCAAGA
>SLHU01000318.1 GCA_007135995.1 Clostridiales bacterium
ATGAAGCTTCAGGCAGCCCCGCCAGGACTGCCTATTCACAGCCTATCATTATAACGCATATTTTGTCTGCCTGCATCTTTTTATACAGGCAGGCTCTTTGCTTGTCTCCGTGAAAACCCGTGACTTCAGACAATGAGATATATGGAAAGTTTAAGCAAATAAAAATCCTGATGACTGCCCCTGCCCAGTTGAGATCTGACTCAGCTTCTGAACAGTCATCAGGATTATCCGATATATTAATTGATTGTAAGATAAATGATAAATGACGACACCTGCCATGTGTAACAGACTGACAATGAAGCATCAAATTCATTTACATACTGTATCTGCTAGTCTGTTTCCTGGAACAGGGCAGTTGAGAGATAGCGTTCTCCAGAATCAGGCAGCAAAACCACTACTCGTTTACCTTTGTTTTCCGGTCTGGCAGCAACCTGCGTGGCTGCCTCCAGAGCTGCACCGGATGAAATACCGACCAGCAGGCCCTCTGAGCGCGCGACTTCTCTTGCTCTGGCGAACGCCTGGTCATTTTTAACTCTGACAATTTCATCAATAACTGTTCGGTCAAGAATTTCAGGAATAAACCCGGCGCCTATTCCCTGGATTTTATGCGGTCCGGCTCTGCCTTCAGATAAGATTGGTGAATCATCCGGTTCAACCGCAATTACTTGTATGCGGCTGTTTTTTTCTTTTAAGAACTGACCGACACCGGTGATCGTGCCGCCTGTGCCAATACCAACAACAAAGATGTCAATCCGGCCATCAGTATCACGCCAGATTTCTTCAGCAGTTGTCACTTTATGAATCGCAGGATTCGCCTGATTCTTGAACTGCATCGGTATGAAAGCGTCCTCATGCTGCGACGCAAGCTCTTCAGCTTTCGCGATCGCACCGGTCATCCCTTTGCTGCCCGGTGTCAGCACCAGCTCAGCACCCAGCGCCTTGAGCAGTGATCGTCTTTCAACGCTCATGGTGTCCGGCATAATTAAAATCATCTTATAACCCCGTGCAGCTGCGGCGAAGGCCAGCGCAATGCCTGTGTTGCCGCTTGTCGGCTCGATAATCACCGTGTCCTTGTTGATCAGTCCACGTGATTCAGCATCCTTAATCATGGCATTGCCAATTCTGTCTTTCACGGAAGAAAGCGGATTAAAAGATTCAATCTTTGCCACCAGTTCAGCGTCAAGATTGTTGTTCTCCATATATTTTTGCAGCTTAAGCAAAGGGGTGTTGCCAATTAAATCAGTTATACTGCCTGCGATTTTCATCATCATCAATCGTCCTTTCATCTTATTCATACTTCTTTACTAGGTTTACTATGATTTAATACTAAGGAACGACAGCCGGTTTGTCAAGATTTTTCTGATTCTGTTCATACAGGCCCAATTTGCGGTAAACTAAAGACATTCCGCTGATGAAAGGACTTTATTTTGATCAACAACTCTGAAACCGAATACAACTATCAAACTGAACAGATACTACAGATGTGGCTGTCAGCAAATAAAAATCAGTTCAGCGCTCTTTTGCTTGGCTGGTTTGATGTCTCTGGCCGTGATCTGCCATGGAGGCGTTCTAAAAACCCTTACCACATCTGGCTGTCAGAGATTATGCTGCAGCAAACGCAGGTTAAAACCGTTAAGGCTTATTATCAAGCGTTTATGACAGCCTGGCCAACACTTCCAGCTTTAGCGCAAGCTTCTGAAACTGACATCTTAAAAGCTTGGGAAGGTCTGGGTTACTATTCACGGGCACGAAACCTGCTGAAAACGGCTCGGCAAGTGACAAAACAATATGGCGGGCAGTTTCCAGAGGACTATCAGACATTGCTGAAACTGCCCGGCATCGGTGAATACACAGCCGGCGCACTGATGTCAATTGCCTTTCAAAAGCCTTATCCTGCTGTAGACGGCAATGTGGTTCGGGTCAGCGCCAGGCTGACAGCCGTTTATTTATCGAATCAGAAACCACAGGAAAGAAAAAAGGTGACAGCGTTTATCCGGGAACTGATGCCGGACGAACGGCCAGGCGACTTCAACGAAGCACTGATGGATCTGGGCGCTACCGTCTGCACACCTGCTGTACCGCAGTGTGAAGCATGCCCGCTTTCCTCATGCTGCCAGGCTTACATGACGGGCCGTGTCAGTCTTTTCCCTGCCAGCCGGGAACGAACCGCACCGCGCAAAGAAACCCATGTTGTCATTTTAATGTCAAATAAAGAACGTGTGAGAGTTCATCGAAAAGCCGGACAGGGTCTTCTGGCCGGACTATACGGATTCGACTGGCTCACAGCGACTGAGCAAAACCAAAATGAAGCCGGCGGATCGTCAAGCGTTCAAATCAGCGCTTCTCCTGATGGCTCATGTCAAATCGAGATGAATCCTGAACATATCATCAGCCAGCTGCAATTCATGTTTCCTGATGCCCGGATTATTGATTTAGGGCGGCATCGTCATGTCTTTACCCATATCAGATGGCATTTGCACGGTTTTCTGATCGATCAGGCGGACGATTTTCATGGGCATGCGCGGCAAGATCCGGCAGCTGATTTCTGGGCAGATGCAGATCAGCTTCAAGCACTGCCCGTTGCCAGAGCGCTGGAACTTTACAGACAGCGCTGGCTTGAATGGCTCAGCCAGAGTAAAAAGCAAGACGATGCTCAGGGCTGACGGTGCTGTTCGAGCAGTTCTTCTACCAGTTTATTCACATGCGCAGGATTTGCTTTGCCCCTGCTTTTTCGCATGACCTGCCCAATCAGGTATGTTTTGGCTTTTTCTTTTCCGGCAAGATAGTCTTTTACAGATTGCTCTGACGCTTCAAGTACAGATGCAACCATCTGCTTCAGATCATCAAGATCGTTGACCATCGCGAGTCCGTGCTCACGAACATAGGATTCCGGATCTATCTGATGATCCAGCATATATGTAAAGACGGATCTGGCGGTTGTGCGGGTAATCACATTGTTTCGGATCATTTCCAGCAGCTTTGCCAGTGACTCAGGCTGCACACTTAAATCTGAGGCATCACAGTTTCCTGAGCGGCAGGCCTGCAGCCACTCGCCTAAAATCCAGCTTGATACATCAGCCGGGTTCGCACCGCAGGCGATCGTCTGCTCCAGCAGGCTGGCCAGAAAGGGTTCATCTGTTAACTGCTCTGCTTCATAAGCGGACAACCGCCATTCATGCTGGTAGCGGCTTTGCTTTTGCTCGGGTCGTTCAGGCATATTTTGCCTGACACGATCAATCCAGGCCTTGTCCAGCTTCACCGGCGGCAGGTCAGGGTCAGGAAAATAGCGGTAATCCTGAGCGTTTTCTTTGGAGCGCATCGCGAAGCTCATTTCTTTATTTTCATCCCAGCGCCTCGTTTCCTGAAGAATCATGCCGCCCTCATTCAGAAGATCAATTTGTCTTTGTGATTCATGGATGATTGCCCGTCCGATCGCCTTGAATGAGTTCATATTTTTCATCTCAGTCCGGGTTCCAAGAGCCTGTGTGCCGGTCTTTCTGACAGATACATTGACATCTGCTCTTAATGACCCTTGCTCCATCCGGCAATCGGATACGCCAAGAAACATCAGCAGTTTTCGTAAAGTTGCCAGATAATCCAGCGCTTCTTCTGCACTGCGAAGATCAGGTTCACTGACAATCTCGAGCAGCGGCACACCGCAGCGGTTGTAGTCCACAAGGGACTGATCCGACCATGGATCGTGTGTCAGCTTTCCGGCATCCTCTTCCATATGAATTTCATGAATTCTAACCACCCGTTCCGGGAAATCTTTCAGGCACAACTGGCCATTTCGTCCGATCGGCTCGTGAAGCTGCGAAATCTGATAGGCTTTCGGTAAGTCAGGATAAAAATAGTTTTTGCGGTCAAAACGTGTTACAGGTGTGATGCTGCAGTCAGTAGCCAGGCAAAGACGCAGCGCCAGTTCTGCCACCTGGCGGTTAAGTACAGGCAGTGCACCCGGCAGTCCCAGGCAGACGGGGCAGCATTGTGTGTTAGGCTGCTGACCAAAGCGCGTGGAACATGAGCAAAAGATTTTACTGTCCGTTTGCAGTTCCGTATGCACCTCAAGTCCTATGATCGTTTCATATGTCGTCATGCCGGTTCTCCTTTCCTGGCTGATGATGGCCTTTTTTCATGATGCGAAGTCTGTGTCTGGTAGGCATGCACCAGTCCCAGCAGAATGTCATCAGCCAGAAGATGGCCTGTCAGCTGAGCGCCAACCGGCAGACCTCCGGCATTTATACCGCAGGGAAAAGCGATTGCCGGCCGGCCGGTGAGATTGGCGTCAACCGTGAAAGTATCGCTGATATATCTCGCCAGCGGATCATCTTCATGCTGGTAAAGCGGCGGTGCTGCCGAAGGTGTCACCGGCATCAGCACCGCATCTATGCCGCGCATCATCTCATTGTAGCTGTCAATAATCATACGCCGCATTTTCAGCGCTTTCAGATACCATGCATCATAGTAGCCGGAACTCAGGACAAACGTTCCCAGCATCAGCCTTCGTTTCACTTCCTTGCCAAACCCGGCAGAGCGATTATGCTCATAAAAAGCGGTCAGATCCATTTCATGGCCATTGTCAGGCTGCCGGCCATATTGAACACCATCGTACCGGGCCAGGTTACCGCTGGCCTCTGCGCAGGCTATGAGATAGTAAACGGGTACAGACGCGTCCTGATAAGGCAAGTCAAAAGGCACTATATCCGCACCGAGATCCTTGAAAACGGCAGCTGTCTCTGAAACTGCTCTGCGAACAGCCGGATCAACCTGTGCCAGCGCTTGTTCCGGCAAGGCGATTTTTCTGCCCTTCAGACTGATATTAAAGCCAGTCGTCGCTTCATAGCATGAAGCTTTGAAAGCTGTGCTATGATCGGATGATGTGCTGTCTTTGCTGTCCTGGCTGGTGATGCAGTCCATAACAGCGGCGCAGTCACGGGCGCTGCGTGCCATCGGACCGATCTGATCCAGAGATGAAGCGTAGGCGATCAGCCCATAGCGCGAAACCAGGCCATAGGATGGCTTCAGTCCTGTCAGATTACAATAAGCGCTGGGCTGCCTGATCGATCCGCCGGTATCCGAGCCCAGCGCGTACCAGGACAGTCCGGCTGCAACTGCAGCTGCTGAACCGCCGCTGGAACCACCTGGCGTATGTCCCTGGTTCCAGGGGTTCAGGGCAGGCCCTCTGAATGAAGTCTCCGTGGAGCAGCCCATGGCGAATTCATCCATATTTGTTTTGCCTGTGATCACGGCACCCGCCTGCTGAAGATTTTCAATAACGGTTGCGTCATATGGCGGCAGGTACCCTTGCAGCATATCAGACGCACAGGTGGTTGGATAAAGGCGTGTGCTGATATTATCTTTCACAGCCATCGGGACACCTGCAAGAGGTGACAGTACCTGTCCCGCGTCCAGTTTTTCCTGAACACCCTCGGCCTGTGACCGTATCACCGCTTCATCATAAGAGAGAAAAGCGTTCAGCTTCTCATTTTTAGTTTTGATTTCAGCCACAACGGCTTCAGCAGCGTCCAGGGCTCTGATCTCTTTTTTTCTGATCAGATCACCTAGCTGCCAGGCAGATAATTCGGTTAGCTGCATGTAAATCGCCTCACTTACTCAACTGCTTTCGGAACCATATAGCAGCCGTCTTTAACCTGCTTCGCCAGCGCCAGCCAGTCCTGCGGAGGGCGCGAAGGTTTTGCATCATCTTCCCTGAGCTTGTTCTCATAATCGTGCGGATGATAGGCTGGCTCAACCTGCTTCGTGTCATAAACGTTGATTTTCTTAAAATGATCCAGGATTGTTTCCAGATCATGCTCGTATGTGTTCTGCTCGTTATCATCCAGATCCAGTCTGGCCAGTTTGGCAATACGGCTGATAACCTCACGGCTGACCAGTTCATCATTTTTAGCTTCAGACATATTGATCTCCTTGTTCTTTTCAGGGTTTTCCCTCTTGCGCTTTCACGCTGACAGCCTTACTTCTGGTTACAAGCTCTATTATGGCTCAAGCCGAGATAAATCACGAGGAAATAAAGAAGTTTCTCTGATGTTATCTTTGCCGGCCATCTGCATCAGAAAGCGCTCCAGACCAATCCCCAGCCCGCCATGGGGGGGCAGACCGCAAGCATGTGCCTGAAGGTATGACGCGAAGATTTCCGGATTCATGCCGAGCCTGAGCATTTTATCAATTTGCTGCTGGTAGGCATGGATGCGCTGGCCCCCCGTAGTGATCTCCAGCCCCTTATACAGAAGGTCAAAACTGAGACTGTACTTTGGATCCTTCGGATCATCCATTGTATAAAACGGTCTTTTTTTGCTTGGATAATGGGTAATGAAAACAAAATCGCTGTTCATGTCTTCTTTTACCAGGCGGCCAATCAGTCGTTCTTCCTCGGGCTCAAGATCATTCGGATCTTTAACTTCAAAGCCGTATCGCTCAGCAATCCGTTCTTTTGCCTCACTGAAGCGAAGCACAGGGATTTCCGCCGGGCAGGCCAGTTTGATATCAAGGTGTTCGAGCGCGTCGGCGTATTCACTGACCAGGAGGTCAAAAACATGTTGAATCATAGCGGTTTCCATGTTCATCACATCATAAAATGAATCAATAAAACCCATCTCAAAATCCAGACTGGTATATTCATTCAGATGACGAACGGTACTGTGTTTTTCGGCGCGGAAAACCGGTCCCGTCTCATACACTCTTTCAAAAACACCTACCATCATCTGCTTATAAAGCTGCGGGCTTTGTGCCAGATAGGCTTTGCGATGAAAATACTCAAGCTTGAATATATTTGATCCGCCTTCTGCTCCGGTCGAAACGATTTTCGGCGAATGAATTTCAGTAAACTGCTCACCGTGCAGAAAGCCGCGAAAACCCCGGCACAAGCCTTCCTGAAGCTTGAACAGGTAACGCTGATCACTGTGCCGGATAACCACTGGTCTCAGGCTCAGTTCTGTTTCCAGACTCAG
>SLHU01000311.1 GCA_007135995.1 Clostridiales bacterium
GCCAAGGCAATGCAGGCCGTTTTTAAAGAAAATGGGTACCGTACTCTGATACTCATTAAGAACTTCCGCGATATACATATCTTTTGTAATTGCCATGATAAGACCCTCCATTTCATGATCGGTCTATGATAATGTGAACCGCTGCAAACGCTTAACGCTTGAGATGACTTGCTTCAGCTCAGAAAGCTTAATAACAAGAAGTTCATCATTTAATCATCTGATCAAACCTATTCTACACTATATTCTAGCGGGTTACAACCTGATAAAAGTAGTTGTCCGATACATCTGCGCCGCGTAAGATACCCTTTTTGTGACCTTGAAAAATTTAACCAGTTCACTGATGGTCCATCACACATGTCAACCTATGTATAACAACCAGCAGTCAGGAAAACTATTTGCCGAGGCCTTAGCCGGCAGGTGGTTTTGAGGGCTTATTCAGCTGTTCAGGGTGCTCTAGAAGCTGCTGGAACCTTTTAATTGATCGTGCGAAATAAAAGCCGTCACTGATTCTTTCATCAAGCGTAAAGGCCATATTCATCATTTCTCTGATTTCCAGCTGTTGATCTTTATTGACAACAGCTGTTTTCTTTGACACACCAATCGTCATAAAAATAGAAGTTGTTCCCCATTCATATAAATGATGGTAAGGTGCATCAACGTTTAAGCTGGCCAGATTTGAAAGAAAAAAGCTGGCATGCATGGGGTCGGCATCGATTACGAAACGCGGCAGCCAGCCATGATAGTCAAGCCAGCTGAGAAAGGCAACCATCAGTTTCAGCAACAGGCGGGGCATTTTCATCAGATAATTGAACCAGTTAACGGCGCCGTGACGCTTTTTGTCGTCAGACTTTGCTTCCTGCCTGACTTTATGAACTTCCTTTTGTATTTTCTCCGCGATCGTAGACAGCGTGTCCTGTTCATCAAAACTCAGGATAGCGATTTCCTCTTTTGCGTCATCATTGAACTCACGCTTGATCACAAATGCGCAGGTCATTTTATGTCGCTGATAAAGCCGTCTGCCTATGACAAAACGATTCATCTGGGGTCTTTCAACTGCTGTCTTGACAATTGCAGCCAGCACAGCATGAAATAAAGTCACTTTTTTGCCGCCGGATTGCGCGGATTCATGGTTAAGCGCGTTTAAATAGGCTTTCAGACTGGTGATATCTATCTGCTGCGTGAAATAAACAGCCGAATCATTCCTGCCTTTCATGATATAGGGCAGGGCTTGCATAAATGGATCTATTTTATTAAGGTACGTGCCGTCTGAGCGGCCAGGCCATTTTCTTTTTTTCATCGTCTGCTGCTGCTAAAACCCTTGGCTTTCACACCATGATTGAAGCAACCCCTCCTTCTTATATTTGGCAATCGTCCCGCTGTATGCATGTGTATATTTGACTGTCACAGAAACTGCTGCAAACGAATGGGTTCATACCAGAAATTCCCGTTGAGATCAGCTGGCAACGATATTGACCAGCCTGCCTTTGACAACAATTACTTTTCTGACCGACCGTGTGCCCAGCATTTCCCTGGTGCGATCGTCTTCCAGAATCATTTTCTCAATTTCTGCCTGATCAGCATCTGTCGGTACCTGTGTACGGTATTTGATCGAGCCGTTTAACTGGACCGCAATTTCTACTTCCTCGCGAACCAGTGCCCCGGGATTATGAACCGGCCATGGCTGAGCGAAAATAGACGGCGCATAACCCATCTGCTGCCACATTTCTTCAGCGAAATGCGGCGCGAACGGTGCGATGAGCAGGACAAGATCCTTGACGACAGCTTTGATCAGCCCGGTATTTTGCTCAGGCGCGCGAGCCGTATAGTGGTTCAATGCATTCAGAAGCTCCATCATACGTGAAATAGATGTATTGAACTGAAAGCGCCCGGCATCTGTTGTAACAGCTTTGATGGCATAGTGTCTGGCATACTGCAGTTCCTTATCAGCATCTTTTATAGCCAATGCAACGTCTGAATCTGCATCAGGCAGTTCAGCAACCGCACGTTCGACGCGGGCGATGAATTTGGCGATTGCCTTGACGCCGTCATCGTTCCATGGCCCTCCTTCTGTGTAGGCAAAGCCAAAACCAAGATACATTCTGAACACATCGGATCCATAATCAGTAATATATTCGTCCGGAGATATGGTATTACCGCGTGATTTCGACATTTTCTGACCGTCAGCACCTAAAATAGTGCCCTGATGAACCAGAGAGGTAAAAGGTTCATCAAATCCAAGGAAGCCCATATCACGCAGCGCCTTAGTGACAAATCTAGCATACAGCAGATGCATGGCTGCATGTTCAGCACCGCCGATATATTTGTCGACAGGACACATTTTATCAACGATTTCTTTGCTGAAAGGCTCCTGATCGTTTTTACTGTCGGGATATCTGAACTGATACCATGAAGAGCAGACAAACGTATCAAGCGTGTCAGCATCGCGCTGAGCCGGTTTGCCGCATTGCGGACAGACGGTAGCAATGAAATCCTTGTTCTTTTTCAAAGGAGATTCGCCGTCCGGCGTGAACTCAACGTCATAGGGCAGCTTTACCGGCAGCTGCTCTTCAGGCACAGGGACAACGCCACAGGTGCCGCAGTATACAATAGGGATTGGTGTCCCCCAGTAACGCTGGCGAGATACCAGCCAGTCACGCAGGCGGTAATTAATACGACGACTGCCTTTCTGAACAGGCTCCAGCTGTTTTATCATCGCGTCAGTCGCTTCTTCCGATGTCATATCAGAAAAAATGTCACTATCAACTAAAATGCCCTTGTCCGTAAAAGGCAGGTCATCAGATGATCCGTCCGCAGAACGGATGACGCGTTTGACGGGCAGGCTGAATTTCTCAGCAAACTCAAAGTCCCGCTCATCATGACCGGGCACGGCCATTACGACACCGGTGCCGTAACCGCCGATCACATAATCAGCTGCCCAGATCTCCACCCTCACATCGCTCAGCGGATGGATGGCATAGGAACCTGTAAAGACACCTGATTTTTCACGAACTGTAGACATGCGGTCTATATCTGATATTTTCGCTGTCTGCTGACGATACGCTTCCACAGCTGCACGATGTTCATCAGTTGTCAGCAGCTGGCATAAATCACTTTCAGGCGCGACAACAACATAGGTGACACCCATGAGTGTATCCGCTCTTGTTGTAAATACCGGCAGCTGGACCGCTTCACCTTGGTCATCCTTTAATGGCAAACCGTTTTTTTCAGCACCAAAAACAATTTCGGCACCTTCTGAACGGCCTATCCAGTTAGCCTGTATTTTTTTCGTTTTCTCCGGCCAGTCAAGTGCAGGCAGACCGTCAAGCAGTTCCTGGGCATATTCAGTGATCTTGAAAAACCATTGTGTCAGATTCTTTCTGACGACATCCGCCTGGCAGCGCTCACATGCGCCTTCCAGTACCTGTTCATTTGCCAGTACCGTATTGCACTGCGGACACCAGTTAACCGGCGCGTTCTTTCTATAAGCAAGGTTGTTTTTGTATAACTGCAGGAAAAGCCACTGGTTCCAGCGATAATATTCTGGCTGACAAGTCGCCAGTTCAGCGTCCCAGTCAAACATGCCGCCCATTTCTTTCAGCTGTTTGCGCATGGTTTGAATATTGCTCAAGGTACTGTCCTGGGGATGAATGCCTGTTTTAATCGCGTAGTTTTCAGCGGGCAGTCCGAACGCGTCGAAACCCATCGGCTGAAAAACAGCGTGACCTTGCATTTTTTTCATCCGGGCCCAGGAATCTGACAAGGCATAATTGTACCAATGGCCAACGTGCAGATTTGATGCTGACGGATAAGAAAACATTTCCAGAACATACAGTTTACGTTCCGCATCCTCGGGGTTGTACATGTTGGCACCTGTTTTTTCCCACCAGGCCTGCCACTTGCGATCGATATCAACTGAATAAGTCATGATCATTTCCTCTCTTCATGCGCTTGTTTTGACGATTTATTTTATCAGAAACGCGATATGAATGCACGTTCATCAGATCTGCGAGACATCAGTGTCACATGGAAGGTTTACAAGAAACCGGTATCAGCCAAGCGCTGTCAGATAGGAAGATAACAAGGCCAGCAGCGCAAGATGACCAGGATAAAACAGATAAAAGGAATATTTGACCAGCCTGCCGGGTTTGCGGCCGTGCTGATACTGTTCGCACAGCGGCAGCGCGACTATGGAGAAGGTCTGTACAATCGCCCAGTCAACCGGCATGGCTTCACCGGTAATTCGAATGATCAGAAATACAGCGTTCAGCAGAATGAAAAACTGCAGTGATTTTTTGAGGTGCTCCGTTTCATCGAAAAGATCCCGCGCCATATAAAACAATGTGACAGTCAGCAGTCCATATAAGCCGTAATCAGGTTTCAGTATCTGTGAAGCAAAAGCCGCCATCAAAATCATCAGAAGGCCTGCAGGCAAACCTGCTCTCGGATCCAGCGTGATGCCCCTGAGACTCAGTTTGACATCATACCGGGAGTTTGACAGCGCATCGCCGCCTGATGACACAGGACGCAGACTTCCTATCACATCGAAAAAAGAATGCATGGCGAGTCTGTATCCAGAAATCATAACGATTGACAAAGCGAAAGTGACCAGCACATTTGTGCCTGACCAGCTGATGCCGGCTGCCTGGTGGCTGACCCGGATGACTATTTCTGAGATAAAGGCAAATACGGCCATACGGAAAAAGTAGACAACCGGATTGCGTGTGCGCGTGTATCCCAGGGCGATTCCCCATGCGAACATGGGGAACGCAAGTCTGCCGGCCAGGCGCATCAAGGCTGAAAGCCAGTCCGGCATCAGCGGGTAAAAATAGTAGCCGATATGATCGATGAGCATAAACAGACAGGCCAGCAATTTAAGCATGCAGAAGAATCCTTTCAGGCAGACATTATTTTCCGGAGCTGATTGATTATCTGGTCAACCTATTGTATCATTGTATAGCATGTAAACAAAGGTTCAGTCGATGTCGTCATGGATGATTTGCCTGACATTTTATAACAGTGACTTTTGGCTGATATAACCTGAAAATCTTTGAATATTTGTCTGATCAGGTAATCACTGACAGGATGCGATTCGCCTGGTGGCAACAGCACTTGCTGTTGTCAGAGTAAACGTCTGCTGGTAATTTGTTGCTGGATGAGTTGAAACAAAGTAAGTGAGGTATATATATGGGTCTGGGCATGGATATTGGTATTGATCTGGGTACGGCAACCGTTTTGATTTATGTAAAAGGCAAAGGGGTTGTTCTTCGTGAGCCCTCCGTTGTGGCGATCAATTCAAGAACAGGAAAAGTTCTGGCTGTGGGTGAAAACGCGAGCCTGATGCTGGGAAGAACCCCCGGTATTGTCGATGCGATCAGACCTTTGAGAGATGGCGTCATTTCTGATTTCAAAGTAACAGAGGTTATGCTGAAAGCATTTATCAATCGTGTCTGCAAAGGGCTGCGTGCGAAATATTTCAAACCGACCATTGTTGTTTGTGTTCCCAGCGTTATTACACCTGTTGAGCAGAAAGCTGTTGAGGATGCCACAAAGCACGCAGGCGCTAAAGACGTGTTTCTGATCCGTGAACCAATAGCGGCCGCGATTGGTGCCGGTATTGATATTACAAAGGCCTGCGGCAGCATGATTGTCGATATTGGCGGCGGAACAAGCGATATAGCAGTGATTTCACTTTGTCAGCCTGTTGTTGATTATTCACTGAAAGTAGCGGGCGACCGTTTTGATGAAGCGATCGTCAAGCATGTTCGCCGTAAACATAATATCCTGATAGGTGACCGCACAGCTGAAGAACTGAAAATAAATGTTGGGTGCGCCTATCCGCGAGATGAAGAACTGACGATGGAAGTCAGAGGCAGAAACCTGATCACAGGTCTGCCTGCAACTATATCTGTATCATCGACGGAAATGCTGGAAGCGCTGGAAGAACCTGTTGCCCAGATCTTTGAGGCCGTTCATTCAGTGCTGGAAAGAACACCGCCAGAGCTGATGGCGGATATCAGCCAGCGCGGGATTGTTTTGACCGGCGGCGGCGCGCTGCTTTACGGTCTTGACAGGATGCTTTCCGCGAAAATCGGCATTGATGTTGTCGTAGCTGAAGATGCTGTCTCTTGCGTTGCGATCGGCACGGGCAAAGCGCTGACCATGATGGATAAGTTCGCTGCGTTAAGTGATTCCTGATTCCGGAAAGTATGCGAAAGGGTTCGGTACGATGCCTTGCAGTCTGTCTGGTCTGTTCATATATAGCATCAATGTCATTCGCGCAAGGATAAAATGATTGCCGCCATGCCTCCTGATGTGAATGTATCAGGAGGCATTTGTATTCTCTGTCATATTTCCGGTGTATTATAGGCGGAACATGCATTAATCTGTAAAAAATCGAAAAAATATGAAATGCTTGTCTTGACGGTACCATTGCAGAGACCTATAATTATATTTATTCCTGATGACATTTCCTATGTTAGCGATTGTCTGACAACCTGGCTTATTTGCTCGGGTCTTTCCTTTTTTGTGTTACAAGGATAATTCAGTAATGTTGTACTATTTTTGATACGCCGCGGACTGCGGCATCTATGAGGTGATTCAATGCCTTCTTTCAAGACTGCCGGTAAGAGCAAAGAAGACTTAGCTGTCGTTGCTCAGATTTCCGGTCTATTAAGTGCCGATGAGACAGCCGGTATGACACGGGCACAGCTCGTCAAACTCATTAAAGCTGCAAATGATGAAGCTGTAAATGAGGAAGCTGTAAAAACTGACAGCGATGAACAAACAGAAACTGTCAATGATCAGCAGGAGAGCGCTGCAAAAAAAACCAGACAGGCAACAGGTAAGCGCACCAGATCTGCGTCAAAAGCGGCTTCGACTGGATCCAGAACGGTCAGCCGGCGAACACAGGCGAAAAAGGCGGATCCGGCGGATGATCAGAATCCGGC
>SLHU01000223.1 GCA_007135995.1 Clostridiales bacterium
ACAACCTTTATTTTCTGCAGCCCCTGTTTCATGTACCGGACGATATCATTTAATCGCCTGACCCGCTCAGGCTCTGCTTCAAGAATGCGCAGTGCTTCGTGCGCGGCTGCGATTTGAGCCGGCGGTACACTGGCACTGAAAATGAATGGACGGGCTGTGTGCTTGATATAATGAATCACATCGGCCGGGCCAGCAACACAGCCTCCCAGTGACGCCAGTGTTTTTGAGAATGTGTTCATGATCAGATCCACTTCGTCTGTCAGACCGAAATACTCAGCTGTGCCCCGTCCGCATGATCCCAGAACACCTAAGGAATGGGCATCATCAACGAGAATGCGTGCGCCGTATTGTTTGGCGAGTTTAACGATCTCAGGCAAATTGCAAATTTCACCTTCCATGCTGAAAACACCGTCTGTGACAATCAGAATTCCGGCTTTATCATCTGCTGCGCAGCGTTCAAGGAGCCGCCGCAGATCCTGCATATCTTGATGCCGGTACTTAATGGTTCTGGCAAAACTCAGCCGTGTGCCATCAACAATACTCGCGTGATTCATCGCATCAGACAGAATATAGTCCCCTCGGCAGGTGATCGAAGAAATAATGGAGAGGTTTGTCTGGAAGCCCGTTGAAAAAACAAGGCAATCTTCTTTTTGCAGAAATTTTGCCAGATCATGTTCAAGGGCAATGTGTAAGTCAAGCGTACCATTGAGAAAACGCGAGCCAGAACAACCGGAACCATATTGTTCGATCGCTTTGACAGCGGCCGTTTTTACTCTGGGATCAGCAGTCAGTCCCAGATAGTTATTTGATCCAAGCATAATGGTGCGCCTGCCGTTCATGATGACCTCTGTGTCTTGTCCTGAAGTCAGCATATGAAAAAATGGATATATACCCATGGCCATCGCTTTTTTGGCTCTCGTAAAATCATGACATTTCTGAAACAGATCCATTTGAAGTACCCCTTTATTACTGATGAATTGATTTGCAGGCACTCTTATTTTTGTACCGCTGTTACATAGCAGCGAAAAACACCCGCCTTGACTCTGCAAACATTACTATCATAGCATAAACAGTCGTATATTGAGAATAAGTCCGCTGCTGGTTTTATCAGGCGCAGGGATAGGAATAACGTGTTCCGTCTCATTCAGATCGCTTGACGCAGACACTTTGGATGCTGATTATAAAGATTGATCTGTTGATGAGCATATCAGCCATTCGAGTACCAGTCAATCCGATGAAAGTCAGCTGCTGATGTCTCTTTGAATTGTCAAACGTTGATTTACCGAGTCATGGGACGCATGAATCTATCATTTGCTGCTGTATCAGGATCAGTTCTGGCAGCGCGGGCAAAAACAGGTGGTCCGCCCGGCCAGAACTGTTTTTGCAATCAGCTTGTCACAGCGTCTGCACGGTTCGCCTGCCCGCCCGTAAACCATCAGGCAGGACTGGAAGCGGCCTTTTCGGTTCCAGCCATCAACGTAGTCTCTAAGGGTTGTTCCCTGACAGGCGATCGCTTCATGCAGCACCTCGATAATCGCTCTGTGCAGCTTTTTTATTTCATGGACAGATAAAGAAGATATGCGTCTTTGCGGTTGGATGCCAGCTCTGAACAAAGCTTCATCGGCATAGATATTGCCCAGGCCGGCAACAACCTTCTGATCCAGAAGGGCTGATTTTACCGGAGTTTTTTGCCTTCTTTCCAGATGGGCCTTAAAAACTGCTGATGTGAATGATGCCTCAAGCGGTTCAGGTCCTAGACAATAAAAGCCTGAAGGCGCGCCGACCAATTTACCATTTATATCTTCCGGCAGCAGCCAGATACGGCCGAAACGTCTTGTGTCATGGAAATCAAGCACCTTTGTATGATCATCTGCCGGCGTGTGGCACATTTCATTCTGATCAGATGCATTCAGCAAAAAGCGGACATGTGTATGCCTGGGAGGCCTTTCATGATGATTTTTCAGCAGCAGCCGGCCAGTCATCCGCAAATGAACCAGCAGGCAGGCATGAAAGGGTTTTGCCGCCGCGATGTCAGCCAACCTGATGATCAGATATTTTCCGCGCCTTTCAAGGCCTGCTATTTTCCATCTGGCCTGATGATCTGCTTTTACGCAGGAACGGCTGCTGTCCGGCAGATGACAACCGGGCAGACACTGACTGAGGTCCGTCTCTGGGTGGAGTGAGATGTCAAGCTGTGCCGGATTAAGCAGCACCCCGGGTGTGAGTATATATGTCATCACGATAAAGTGCCCGATCACTTCAGGTAAAAGTGTCTGGCGTACAGTTTCTACTTCAGGTAATTCAGGCATCGCTTCCCTCTTTCAACTCAAATCGGCTATAATGTATGTGTTGCCAGCGACAATGGTGTTTATGACAACTATCTGTATAAGCGTTATTATATCTGATAAGAGCTATTATAACGGACTGCGAAGTGACCGTGTGTTTTATTTGATACAGGTGCTTATCAGCATCATGATGGGAAACATCTGGAAAACCAGTTATGCCTGACTGGTGAAAGGCAGTGATGTATGGCCAAGTGTAAAGTCTGCGAGAAGAAAGGTTTCGCGATCGAAACCGATATAAACGGTCTGTGTTCTGATTGTGCGGACTACTTTTATACATCTATGCAAGATGATCTGAAAACACTGGAACAATCTATAGCCGCACTCAACAGGATCAATCATCCTGCAGCAGCGATCGGGCGGCTGGAGGCGGCGGATCAGGCGCTGCGCCGAATCAGGCCTTATGCGCAGGCAGGCCTGGTTAAACTGCCGATGGATCTGCCTGAGCTGGATGACTGGCTGAAAACCATGGCTTCACAATGGCAGGAGGAGTGAATGTTTTGAGTCGACCTGAAAGAATGACGCATCTTGCTGCTGCTATTGTATTTTCTGTGCTGGCACTGATAACATCCATTATCCCTTCTGAAATAGATTTTCGCTGGTCAGTGTTCAGAGTGTTGTCTCTGGCGGCTTCCGGCCTTGCCTGGCTGCTTTTCTTCAGATCAAGATATCTGGAAAAAAAGGAGAATGCCGACGCGTGCCGTCCCGGCCAGCTGCCGACATTTCCTGAAGGTCAGGCCAGACTGATTGACAGCGGTCGTCTGCCTAATCGTTCTCATCCGCGTGTTGACCTTCATGAGTTTGAGGTCTGCCATTTTTATGTTCCCGGCAGCCGCATCATTTTTACGCCTTTACCTGACACGATGAAGATGGATCCGTCAAGGCTGGCCGTTCGTTATTCGGGAGGAAGCTACTATTATATTGTCAGACCCCAGGAGATACTGATGCCGGCGGATATTGAAAACAAAATAGAGGGAGAGCTGATCATCACAAGTCAGCGCATGATCTTTCTTGCTTCAGAAAATGGCTTTGAAGTCCCTTTGCAGCGTGTGACACTGCTCGACTGCAGTGCTCATCTGATTGACTTCCAAGTCAGGCAGCGCCGCTACACCGTTCAAACCGAAGCTGCCTGCTACGCGGAAAAAGTGCTGATGCTTCTTTTCAAGCGATCTTCAATATGATCATTTCTCACTTGCGGCTATTAATATTCCAGATCCTGAAGCCAGATTGCCGCTTCTGCGTCGCTGGGCATACGCCAGTCACCACGAGGAGAGAGGGTAACACTGCCCACTTTTGGTCCGTCCGGCAAACAGCTGCGTTTAAACTGCTGAGCGAAAAAGCGCTTGATAAAAACAATAAGCCAGTGATGAATGTCTTCAGCGGTGAATATGCCGGTAAACGCTTTTTTTGCCATGCGCTCGATCTTCGACGGTGAAAAACCATATCGCGTCATATAATACAAGAAAAAATCATGAAGCAGATAAGGGCCGACAATGGTTTCTGTTTTCTGTGCAATCTCTCCATCTCCGGGCGGCAGCAGTTCCGGGCTGACAGGTGTGTTGAGAATATCTTTCAGCAGTTCTCTTAGGTTCTTCTCACTGTGTTCGGCTGCATATTGAATCAGGTGGCGTACCAGCGTTTTCGGAATAGAGCAGTTGACCGCGTACATGGACATATGGTCACCGTTATAGGTCGCCCATCCCAGCGCCAGCTCCGATAAATCACCTGTTCCAATCACAATGCCGTGATGCTTGTTGGCCAGATCCATTAAAATCTGCGTACGCTCACGAGCCTGGGCGTTTTCATAAGTGATATCCTCAACAAGCGGGTCATGCGAAATATCTTCAAAGTGACTCGAAACAGCTTTGCTGATCGAAATTTCACGCAGTGTAATCCCCAGCTCGGAGGTAAGGCGCAGCGCGTTCTGATAAGTTCTGTCAGTTGTCCCGAAACCGGGCATGGTGACGCCGATGATGCCTTTTAAACTATATGATAACGACTCAAACGCTTTAACGGTAACCCATAAGGCCAGTGTTGAGTCAAGACCTCCAGATAATCCGATCACTGCTGTTCGACAGCCGATATGCTGAAGTCTTTTTTTCAATCCCTGTGTTTGAATCTGAAGAATTTCTTCGCAGCGGCTGCTGCGTTCATCATGATCAGCCGGCACAAACGGCTGAGGTTCTATTTTGCGGTTCAGCTTCAGTGTCTTCATTGTCAAATGAAAAGGAAGCGTCCGATAGGGCGGCTGGGTTATCTCCGGCGCTGTTGAAGAAAAGGTGTTCTGACGACGCCTCTCCTGTATCAGCAGCTGAAGATCAAGATCGGCTGTCAGAAGTCCGCTGGAAAAGAGCGGCGACTGCGCCGCTTCCCGCCCGTTTTCATAAATCAGATTATGTCCGGCGAAAACAAGGTCGGTAGTGGACTCTCCTTCTCCCGCGTCCGCATATAGATAGGCGCAGATAAGGCGTGCTGACTGGCTTTTCACCAAAAGGCGCCGGTAATCTGCTTTTGAGACCGTTTCATCACTGGCAGACAAATTGCCGATCAGTGTCGCACCGGCTGCCGCATGTGAAGAAGAGACAGGACTGGCAACCCATAAATCTTCACAGATCTCAAAGGCGGCAGTCAGTTCCGGCATCTGTCCGCACCGGAAAAGGAGACGGCTGCCGAAGGGGATTAGCTGCTGATCGAACCAGACTTCACCTGATAGCGGTCCGGCCGTAAAATGGCGCTGTTCGTAAAACTCACTGTAATTTGGAATATGCTGCTTGGGTACAAACGCTAGCAATCGACCTTGCTGAAATATGGCGGCTACATTATAGAGGCCAGCACCATCAGCAAGAGGAAGGCCAACCGCAAATAAAGTTTCCATCTTGGCGCTTGCACGCACTAAACACTGAAGCGCTTTACGGGCCGCGTTCAGAAGACTGTCGCTGAGAAACAGATCACCACAGGTATAGCCGGTCAGACACAGTTCCGGAAAAATCAGAACATGAACCTGCTCCTGATCAGCCTGCTGCATCAGCTTGAGTATCTGGCCGCGGTTAAACTGGCAGTCAGCCACTTTGATCACAGGGGTCGCCGCTCCGGCACGAATAAATCCGTCTTTCATAAATTTTTGTGGCACAAAAACCCATTACCTTCAGGTGGTGGGAGGCGTGCCATGCTCCTTTCTATCCTTGAGTTTCAATATATCTTTGAATTGCTGAAGATGATACTTCACCGATACTACATGCAAAATAACCATCTGACCGGAATATTTTTTCCCCAATCGTGTTTAGATAACATGAAAGCATGTTTTTGCCACCGTCTATTTGTTGTTTTCTGTTTTATTTTAGCATAGAGCGCATCGTATAAGCAGTTCAGATCAAGGATTAAACACAAATCTGCAAAGACCTATCCTTGCAGCGGCTTATTCTGTGACGGGGAAGCATTATATGACAAGCTCTTGCAGCCCGGTGAGCAGACCTTTTTTGCCAGGATGATGATCTTACCAGAATTTATGGTATATAATAGAGTTAAGCCTGATCTAAACATCGCCCACGGGCAACAAGGAGGTTGTTTATGACTCAGATACCAAGCCACCAGATTCAGGATGCCCTCATTAATAATCGCTTTAAGCTTTTTGGACAGCCAAAGTGGACTTTCGGCAGAAATACATGTAACACGTATGAAGTCTTTGCTGACCTGATGATACTGGAAGATGGCGACGCCATTCCGCCGTCAGCATTTCTGCCAACTATTGAAGCGGATGAAAAACTGACCATGCAGTTTGGCGCATGGTTTCTTGAACATGCATTCAAGGATGGCGCAAAACTGATGGCATCGCTGCAGATGGATTTGACCATATCGATTAACATTCTCAGCTTTCAGGCTAATAGGCCGGAATTTGTTGAGCGGGTCAAATATATGCTTGAGCGTGCCGAACTTAAAGCAGCGCATGTTCAGTTTGAACTGAGTGAAGCTCAGCCGCTGAACGAGACGGGTGTCCGCAATCTGAAACGGCTGCATGATGAATTGGGTATTCGACTTGTACTGGGCAATTTCGGGAAAGGTTACTCGAATGTTGATCTGCTCAGGTATATTCCTTTTGATATCATTGAACTCAGCCGTGATCTGACAGCGCAGATTACTGAAAATGAACGTGATCTGCAGATAGCGGTAGCGATTCTTCAGATGGCACAGGTTCTGGATATTGACGTCTGCGCAAAAGGGATCGAAACCGCTGAACAGATGGAACTGCTCGAAGAAGCAGGCTTCAAAATGGGACAAGGATACCTGATTGGAAGACCAATGTTAATGGATGAGCTGGAAAGGTTCGTCAGAAAATACGCGGATTAGGCGAGTCCTCTTATGACGTATCATAGAAGCTGCCTCATATGATGCTTGAGGCAGCTTTACTTATGCTTTTTCCTGTTTCAGAATATTGACCAGTTCTTTTATCCTGGGCGGTTTACCATACATTAAAACGCCAACGCGGTAAATCCTGCTTGAAATCCATCCGGTTCCCAGTATGGTTACCAGCATAATCAGGACAGACACCGTTATCTCCAGTGCCGATACGTCAGTCATCGCGATGCGGACAAACATCGCCATTGGA
>SLHU01000120.1 GCA_007135995.1 Clostridiales bacterium
CAGCACATTGCCAATAAACGCGCCCAGGTCCTTGGTTACATTCGCATAGATATTATTGCTGAAACGGCCGGAGCGGAAAGATAAAAATCCATTGACATCATTAATCACATGGATGATATCATCGTTTTTATCAAGAATCACCGATGGCGGCATGGTGGTTTTCATCGCCGCCATGAGTATTTTTTCCATTCTCGCGCTGTTGACACTGCTGGCCGTTCCCTCGCGGCCAGCCAGTCCTTCCCCGGCATTGACCAAAGGTGACCGTGTCGGCGAGATGTCGAGCTCTTTGATTAATGGCGAACGGTAGCCTTGCTTAGCCTGGTATATCTTCCACTTCGTGCTGATCGTCTTGAAAGCCTGTTCCATCTCACCTAGCGATTCGCTGCTGCCCAAAAACAAATAACCGTCAGTTTTTAAGGAAAAGTAAAACCTTGAGAGCAGCTTTTGCTGTATCTCAGGTTTGAAATATATGAAAAGATTTCTGCAGACGATCAAATCAAGTTTTGAAAAGGGCGGGTCCTTAATCACATTATGAGACGCGAAGACAATCGTCTTGCGGATGCTCTCATTAATCTGATAGCCACCCTCTCTTTTATCAAAATAGATACGCAGCAGATTCGGGTCAACATCGGCGGCAACACTGTCGCTGTAAAAACCGCTGGCAGCAGCTTCAATAGCATACCGGTCAATATCGGTCGCAAAGATTTTCAGTTCGCAGTCAGGCTGATTGCCCCTCATGTACTGGTGGATCAGCATCGCGATTGAATAGACTTCTTCACCGGTTGAACAGCCGGTCAGCCAGACTCGAATCAGCTTTTTCTCGTAGTTCAGGTTCGGAATCACCAGCTTGTTCATCACTTCAAACGCTTCGCTGTCGCGGAAAAAAGACGTCACACCAATCAGAATTTCCCGGTACAAGGTTTCTTTTTCTTTATCTGACTGGCGCAGCAGTTCAACATATTCACTGATACCGGCAATCTGGTTGATCATCAAACGCCGCTCAAGGCGCCGCATAATCGTGTTTTTTCTGTAGTACGAAAAATCGATGCCGGAGTAGTCTCTGATAATCAACGTTATTTTGGTCAGCAGATCCATGTCATCTGTCAGCGGCGTGCCTTTGGCGATTTTCTGGTGAGGATGGCCGATAAAATCAATCAGCGCCTGCGGCATTTCCTCCGGCGGCAGGATGAAATCAACCAGACCGGTAGAAATAGAACTCAGCGGCATGCCATCAAATTTGGCGCTTTCCTCGCTCTGGACGCAAAGCAGTCCGCCTTTTTCTTTAATCGCCCGGATCCCCAACGTGCCATCGGTCCCTGTGCCGGAAAGGATAATGCCAATCGCGTGATCTTCCTGGTCAATCGCGAGCGAGCGGAAAAACCGGTCAATCGGCAGGTTCAGCTTACTATTTTGATCAATCTCCTCCAGGTACAATTTGCCGTGGAAAATGCTCAGGTTTTTTCTGGGCGGTATGAGATAGATATTCCCCGGCAGTGTCTGCATGTCGTCTTCTATCACATGGATCGGCATTTTCGTATGCCTGGCCAGCAGCTCATTCATCAGACTCTTGTGATTAGGAGAAAGATGCTGGATCACAATAAAGATAAGATCCGCATCCTGGCGCATATTGATAAAAAATTTCTCAATTGCCTCCAGCCCGCCCGCAGAAGCACCAATGGCTACATAATACGTCTGTTTTTTAATTTCCATGTTTTAGTGCCCTTCGCTTTGCTCTGCTGGCAGTATGCTTTTTGCCGCTGCTTCTTGTTTGTTTTCATGCTTGCTGCCCAGTACCTTATCAACGAAAAACGTTGTAATATCAGGATCAAACTGTGTGCCGGCGCATCGCATCAGCTCATGGAGAGCCTCATCTTCGCTTAACGGTGTTCTATAGGTCCGGTCATGTGTCATCGCGTCATAGGCGTCCGCCACCGCGATAATTCTGGCTTCAACCGGAATCGCCTTTCCTTTCAGCCCGCTCGGATATCCGGAGCCGTCCCAGTGTTCGTGGTGGGCTGCCACGATATTGGCAATATCCTTATACTCATGCGTCGCGCTGAGAATGGTCGCGCTTTTCACCGGATGCTGTTTCATCAGATCCCATTCTTCGGCAGTGAGTTTGCCCGGTTTATTTAAAATGGCCTCACTGATACCAATTTTGCCGATATCATGCAAACTGGCCGCAACACTGATCAGGTTGACCCGTTCAATGTCACATTGCATGGCCAGCGTGGCGGCCCTGCAGTATTTTCCCACCCGCCTGGAATGCTTTTGCTCTCGCGGGCTTTTTTGAAACAAGGTGCCCATAATTGATTTAATCAAGTGGCTGCGGTTGCTTCTCTCATTGTAATATTTTCTTTTGTAAACATAGTCCTCTGCTTCAATCATCAGGTCTTTGAGGCTGGACTGATCCTCATTTTGCACAGAACAGCCAAAAGAAATCGACAGGTAGACGCTGTGTTCTTTTTCATCGTTGATGATCACGTATTGGTTCATGACGGTTTCCAACTGGTTCGTCAGCGCGGCGGCTTTGGCCTCAGATGATTTTGTCAGAATAATACCGAATTTATCACCGCCCATGCGGGCCAGAATAAGCCCGGCACTTAGCTGTGCCTTGATGAGTGCTGTCGCCTCTTTAATCAGCAAATCACCTGCATGATGTCCCAGCGAATCGTTGACCATTTTGATGCCGTTGATATCACCCAGGATAATCGCCAGCGGCTGGTTTTCTTTGTTGTTCAGCCTGGCGAACGCGTCCTCAAAATAGCGGCGGTTGTAGGCACCTGTCAGATAATCATGGTAAGCCAGATGCTCTACTTCTGCCAGATGTTGCTTTCGTTCACTTAAATCACGAAAAACCAGCACCACACCTGTTATGTCGCCCTGATCATTTCGGATAGGTGCAGCACTATCGGCGATTGGCTTTTCAGCGCCGTTTTTTGAGATAAGCGCTGTGTGATTCCCCAGTTCCACAATATGTCCGGTCCTGAGTACTTGTTCGACCAGATTATCGCAGCGAATACGTGTGTCTTCCAAAATCACGTGAAAAACAGTTTCAATCGGCTGTCCCTTAGCCTCTGCCTGCGGCCAGCCGGTCAGTTTTTCCGCAACTGCGTTCATCAGCACAACCCTGCCCTGATCATCTGTTGAAATAACACCATCCCCTACGGACATTAAAGTGGTTCTGAACCGTTCTTCTTCATTCAGCAGCTGCTGTTCCACGGTCTTGCGCCAGGTAATGTCCCGAATAAACTCAATTACCCCGTCCACCGCGCCTGTCTGATGATCCAACAAAGGATAGGCATGCACTTCCAGCCAACCGCTTTGCTGATCGTTTTGAATCAGCTGCTGCGTGCTGAAAGCGGGTTTTTTTGAAGCAATCGCTTGTATCGCCGGACATTTTTCGCAAGGCTCCGACCGGTTCTGGTAAGCTTGATAACAGGCTTTACCATTCAAAGGCATAGACTGGCTGTAAAGCTGCTCCATCACGCGGTTTGCTTTTCTTATTGTTAAATCAGTGTTGAGTACACACATCCCGTCCTGTACGCTTTGAAATACATTGTTCAGCAGCTTCTCGCTTTTTTGCAGTGTCTTTTCGGCGTTGTTTCTTTCAATCGCCAGGCCGATCTGCCTGGCATAAATCTCAACCAACGTGTCTTTTTCAAAAGACATGTTTTCTGGCATGAGCAGCGTAAAATCACCGATGACCGTTTTGTTTTTTTTCACTGTCACTGCAATGGTTTCTTTTACACCTAATACCGAAGTGAGTGTATCACATACAGCTTCGGGCAGATACCGGCCTGTGAAGTCGAATAAGGATGGAAACCGAATCATCGTCTTTTGACGCATAGAGCGAAGACTCAACGAATCCGGTTTCCAATGGCGGCCAATGAGATCCTCCCCCAGAATATTTGTGGTTTGCTTTAAAATATCTTTGTCACCGGCCGCAGAAACTGTTGTCTGCTGGTTTGTTTGGGGATTGTATCGATTAAATAAAACTATTTTCGCGTCAGATATCTGCAGCATGGTATCTGCAATTTTCTGGTAGTCGAGTTTCCCGCCGAGCTGGCTTAAAAGTTCTTCAGATGTTTGTGATACTTGTTTTAAATCGCGTATTTGCCTGTACTCGTGGCTCAGATCGGTCACACAGGTGATAAAAGTTCCAGGTTCAGGCGAAAAAGCAGTGACCTTATACCATCTGTCAAGCGACTCGGAATACTGTTCAAATTCCTTTTCAACACCGTTTAAAGCAACTTCACCATAACAGGCTATCCAGTCAAACGCACTATCGCCTATTCCGGGAAGCACCTGAGTAACCGTTTTGCCGATAATATCAGCGCCCTTCATCCCGGTCATGTCTTCAAAGGATTTGTTCACTTCAAGATACCGGTAATCACAGGGGATGCCTGCTTTATCACAAATCATTTCATGGTAAGCATAGCCTGTCGGCGATTTTTCAACAATCTTGCTGTACATGTGATAATCCTTAAGCATGTTCATCCCCCCATACGATGAAAAATGAAACAATGGTTTCATTATATTGCAAATCAAACCACATTTCAGAAATATCATTGCTTAATTATCTAATTTGTGATATCTGACAAGGATGCCGTCTCGTTCCAGTGCAAGGCATGCTATTTATACATAATTATATTGTGATTATCATTTTTCTTAAAATAAATGACCGGCCTGAGCGTACCCAGGCCGGTCTGTCAGACTGATTTAAAAAATTAATATTTACCAAAGTCGCCGTCATCGAGGCTGATATTCCTGGCAGGTTTTCCGGCGGGCAAGGCCGTTTGTTTTTGACGGGTCACACCTGCTTTTTGTTTTGTTCTTGTTTTTTCAGCCCTGAGACGGAACCGGGCGATCATTTCCTGGAGCAGATCGGCCTGGCCGGACAGCTCTTCACTGGTCGCGGCGCTTTCCTCACTGGTTGCCGAGTTGGACTGTACCACCTGCGAGACCTGTTCTACACCCTGGTTCACCTGTGAGATCGCCGATGCCTGTTCATTGGACGCATTCGCGATTGAGCTGACCAGATCCGCGGCTTTCGCCACATCGTTGACAATTTGGCCCAGCGCCACAGCCGTTTTGTCGGCGATTTCCGTGCCGGCCTGTGCTTTGCTGATGGAGCCTTCGATCATCTCTGTGGTTTCTTTGGCCGCCTGGGCGCTTCTGGCCGCCAGGTTGCGGACTTCTTCTGCCACCACGGCAAATCCTTTGCCATGCTGGCCGGCTCTCGCGGCTTCTACGGCCGCGTTCAGCGCCAGGATATTCGTCTGGAACGCGATCTCGTCGATTACCTTGATAATTTTCGAGATATTGCTCGATGACACATTAATTTCTTCCATCGCGCTTTGCATATCCTGCATGCTGCTGTTGCCTTCTTCTGCCTGTGTCCTGGCCATCGTCGCCAGTTCATTGGCTTCATTGGCATTCAGCGCGTTCGTTTTTGTCTGCTCGGCAATCTCGTTGATCGACGCGGTCAGCTGCTCAATAGAGCTCGCCTGCTCGGTCGCGCCTTGTGACAAGGCCTGGCTGCCGTCCGATACCTGGCTGGAACCGGCCGCCACTTGCTCGGCGGCGCTGTTCATCTCAAACAGCATATCGTTGAAGCTGTCAATAATCCGGTTCAGTGCTGCCTTGATCGGCGCGAAGTCTCCCAGATAATCAGCGTCAGCACTGACATCAAAGTTTGAGTTGGCCATTTCTGTCAGCACAGAGGCGATCTCTTCAATGTAGACACCCAGCGAATCAAGCGTACTGTTAAGCGCGCTTTTGATTTCAGCGTGGTCGCCCTGGTAATCGCCTTCTACCCGCTGCTGCAAATTGCCCTGCGACATTTCGCGCAAAACGCCTGAGGCCTCCTGCACCGGTTTGATCACCGCGTCGAGGGTCTGGTTGACACCAGACACAATCTGCTGGTAACCGCCGCTGAACTTCTGCGCGTCGCCGCGGGTCTCGAGCCGGCCTGCTACAGCCGCTTCTGTCAGCATCGCTGCTTCATTCACCAGATCATTAAGGACACCGACGACGTTTTTAAGACTGATCGCCATTACATCTTTTTCAGACATCACTTTGACATCAATGTCTAAATTCCCCTGGGCAATATGCTGCGCAATTTCAGCGTCATGTTTGATATTATCAACCATTTTTCTAAAGGATTCAGCCAACTTGCCAATCTCGTCTTGCGAATGAACATTAATTGCTACATCGGTATCTCCCACTGCCAGCTTTGTGGCAACAGCTTCAATTTCCTTAATTGGTTTTGCCATGCCTTTGCCAAGGTATAAAACCAGCAGGACACTGATGAGGATGATGACCGCGACAATGATCAGGATAGTCACGAGCAGGCGATTGGCTCGCTGCAGCGCTTCGCTGCTGGCGACTTCTATGACAAGACCGAGGTTCGTCGCGCCAATAGCAATGACTGACTTTGTTCCCAAAACAGTGTTGCCAATATAATCCGCATATACATCAGCCTGGTAAAAAGCATCGTTTCCCTGAGCGATTTGTGATGACAACGCCTCACTTGCGTATGAGTTAATGCTTTGGTTAAAAGCACCGCCCTGCGAAAAAGCGCCTAACCGGGTATTAGTATATAGAAGACCCTGATTATTAATCAGATAAGAATCAGCTGTCTGGCCTATTTTTTCAACACCATTATGAACCATTTGGTCAATGAGATCGATCGGCAGATACATGTTGACGGTTCCGATCACATCGCCGGTGCCGTTTTCACGCAGCGGCGTCGCGACCGTGATATAGTAATCATCAATGATGCCGGAATACTCAAACTCAGAAATATTCTGCCTGCCGTTAATTGAATCCTGGAAATAATCCCTGATCGAATAATCGGCGCCTTCAATATTGTCTCTATATCTGCCAGACCCATAGATGCCGATTCCATCA
>SLHU01000213.1 GCA_007135995.1 Clostridiales bacterium
AATAAAAACCAGCGACTGCCTTTGTTGATGGCTGTTATGCTTTGCCGACCCCGGCCGCAAAACTCCCGTCGGTGCGCTTTTAGAATAATAAATCCAATTTTTATTGCGACCTGGGAATAAAGTTTTTCGCCTTGTTGTAAGTCATGCGGGTTTAGATTGCATGCATGGGCTTTCTTTTGATCAGTTTCTCTATGCGAAACAAACAACTGATCATGCTATATGTATCTATATATTGACAATATAAACAAATTTTGTTATTCTTAAGGTGCTCCCTGAGATCAGCCTAAGCAAGGGAGCGCCTCGCTGCCTTAAACCGCAGCCGGTCATCTGCCGACATATTTTTATTTAGGAAGGAACCTGCAAGACTGAAAGCCTGCCCGGCATACTGGTTCAACGGAATCCAACGATATATATGAATGACCTTGGAAACCGCAACCTTAAAATCAGTCCACAGACTCTGTCAATAAAGATCGTGTGAACGGCAGGAAATATGTGTTGAACCATAGCAGTCCTTATTCAGCGGTATGATGATCAGCTGTCCGAACTGCGTACCGGCAACCGTTTTTCTATCGGTACATGGCCAGAAGCGAGGCAATTCTAAATAAGGGGGTACTTCGATGAAAGTACACCTCAGGAGACGGGCAGATTGAAGATGGCGTTTGTGTCGTGTCTGCCCGTTTCGCTTTATAATTGTTGCACTTTCCGCTTGATCCCTGCTGTCTGATGTATGATGGCAGGTTTTTTTGTGCCTGCTGTTTCCAGGTAAGAGCAAAATTACAGATGTTAGTCTGAATTTTCTGAAATCAGGACTTGACAGTCTGATAAAGACCCGTTAGAATGTGACCATAAAGTCATATGACCATACGGTCGCATTTGCTTATATGTGAGGTGATTCTTTGCCGAGAGAAACGTTTTATAATCTTCCCGAAGTGAAACGAGGCAAAGTAGAGTCTGCTGCCATTGATGAATTTTCGCAGTACGCTTATGATTCAGCCAGCATTAACCGGATTATAGACATGGCGGGCATTCCCAAAGGAAGTTTTTACCAGTATTTTGAAGATAAGAAAGATGTCTACCGTTATGTGATTGACAGGTTGGTTGAGAAGAAAATGGCGCATTTGAAACCAATGCTGGAAAACCCGCTGCAGGATAATTTTTTCGATTTGCTGTTTAAGCTATATCGTGGTGGTCTTGAATTCGCGCTTTCAAATCCGCAGCTGCAGATGATCACATCGAAGATCCTGGCCGATCGAAAGCATCCGGTGTTTCTTGAGCTGATGCACGATCATATCAATGCGTCAGAACAGGTTTTTCATATACTTTTGGAAAAAGGCATTGAACGGGGTGAAATCAGGGCAGATATTGATCTTGAACTGTCTGCACATATTTTATCAACGCTGAACACGGCCTTTGCGGATTATTATCTGGAAAAGAAAGGTTCAATCATAGAAGAAGACTATCTGGCCTATGTTTCCAGGCACATAACATTCCTGAAACAGGGAATGGGCAGCGAAAAAAGCAGATAGACTGAAGACACAAGTTGCTGACATAACATGTACGCATGAACGCAAGCAGCATAAGGCACCGGGCGATGTTCGGATGGACTTGATGATGTAATGATGATCAGATGAATGGCTGAGACGCATAAAAGAAGAGGCAAAGCGATGATTGATGCAAAAGAACTGACATATTCTTATTCTAAAGGCAAAAAGAACGCGATTGAGCAGATCAGTTTTTCAGTTGACGAAGGAGAAGCTTTTGCGTTGCTGGGGCCGTCAGGTGCCGGCAAATCTACAACACAGGGGATTCTGACGGGTCTTCTGCCGATACAGCAAGGTGAAGCAACTGTTGCGGGAACCGACCTGCATCACTTAAGCAGATCGATGTTTAACAAAATCGGGGTGTCTTTTGAACAGTCAAATGTATACGGTAAACTGACTGCGCTTGAAAACCTGGAATTTTACAGGAAGTTATTTGATGGCTCAGCGATTGACCCTATGACACTCCTGAAGCAGGTTGGCCTGGATCAGGTCGCTGATAAGCGTGCCGATACCTTTTCAAAAGGGATGAAGCATCGTCTGACTTTTGCCAGAAGCATGATTAATCAGCCGCAGATCTGGTTTCTGGATGAGCCTACAACAGGTCTTGATCCGGCAATCGCCAGTCAAATCAAACAGATTATCAAGGAAAGAAAAGCTTCTGGCACTACCATTCTTCTGACTACGCATAATATGGTCTTAGCCGATGAACTGAGTGATAAAGTGGGTTTTATTATTGACGGGCAGCTGAAGCTGGTGGACACACCGCGCAATCTCAAATTAAGATACGGCGAAAAACTGGTACAGGTGGAGTATAAAACAGAGGATACGGTGAAGTCGGAGCTGCTTTCTATGGTTGATGAACAGGAAAGAAAACGGCTGGGTGACATCATTCACCAGTATGAGATTGAGACCATGCATACGCGTGAGGCGACACTTGAAGAGATCTTTATTAAAGTGACCGGAAGGGGATTGGTATGAACAGGCTGATCGCAACCTTTCGCAAAGATATGACCATGTCATTCAGAAGCTTCTATATTTACATAGAGGTGATTATGGCGGTGATCATCATTGGCGTACTGCTTTTTGTTGTGCCCGAAAACTTTCAGACCGAGTCGCATGTCTACATGTATGCCAATGTTGAAGCTGAAATGCAGGACATGCTGATTGAGATGATGAATGGACAGGCAGCGGAAGGCATGGTGCTTGAATGGACTGATTCAGAACAGGCGCTTTACGCAGCCCTTGAAGCAGACCGGAGCAGCAGTGGTGTGATGATCAGCTTCGAGAACGAAAAACCGGTGTTCGAGTTTGTGCTCCAGGGCTATGAGAGTCAATCTGTCAGGAATATATTGGAGAAAGCGTTTCTGGCTGAGTCCGTGCAGATGGTGTCAGGGTATCAGAGCAGCATTAACCTGGTCATCCTCGACGAAACCGCGGAAAAACTGCCGGACAGAATTAATCTGCTGCCCGTTTTGCTGGTGCTTAATTCGGCGCTGATCGGATTATTCATCATCACCTCCTACATTTATATTGATAAAGATGAAGGAACAATCACCGCTTACAGCGTGACACCGGCCGCGACCTGGCAGTATCTGCTGAGTAAAATGGGCATGATGCTTTTTACAGGCACCCTGACCGGTCTGCTGACTGTGCTGGCAGTGGCCGGCAGCCGGGTTCACATTTTGCATTTCCTGATCTTCATGGCTGCCTGCAATATCTTTGGTTCAGCGCTCGGGCTTCTGGTTTCCAGTTTCTTCAATTCCATGACAAAGTCACTGGGTGCACTCTATGTAGTCGTTATTATTATGGGGCTTGCTTCTGTTTCCTACATGATGCCGGCTTTTTCACCGCTTCTGATTCGTCTGCTTCCAGCTTATCCCATGCTTTACGCTTTCCGTCAGACGCTTCTGAGCCATCCGGATCTGGGCTATATATATTTCTGGGCAGCAGCCTTCACAGCTGCTGGTTTGATTTTGTTTGTGTTTGCTAATCTGCGCTTTAGTAAAACATTGACTGTATGAAGGAGATTCTGTCATGCTGACACGTATTATAGCTGTTCTGACAAGAGATTTGAAAAGCGGGCTGCGTGATGCGATGATTGCCTATATTATGATTGTCCCGATTCTGATTGCCATCGTACTCAAACTGCTTGTTCCTTCTGCCGGCGCGAATCTGATTCATGTTGCAGTTCTGGAGTCGGCAGACCCGGCCTTTATCAGTATGCTCGAAGATCATGGCCGTGTTGAAATACTGGCCGATCGTGATGCACTGGTGAACCGTGTGTCTGCTGTCGATGATGTGATTGGCCTTATTGAAACACCGCAGGGCACAGAAATGATTGCCGGCGGAAATGAGCAGGAGGGCACGGTTGAAATGGTGACGGCCGTTGTTGATCTGTGGCAGAACCGAGATCTTGAGATACCGGTTCTGGTCAGGTTTTCAGATGTCGGCTGGGAGCTTTCGCCTCTTGCCCAGTATGGAACCAGTTTTCTGATTGTGTTTGTTTCTGTCTTCGGCGGCATGGTGGTCATGCTCAATCTGGTGGAAGAGAAACAAGCGAATACATTGGCCGCGATTAATGTGAGCGCGATCAGCCGGCTTGAATTCGTGGTGGGGAAAGGTCTGCTGGGTTTTATTCTGCCGCTGTTTCACGCATTTGCTATCTTGCTGATTATGGGATTTACATCAATTCATATTGGTATGACTGTTGTTGTCGTGCTGTCGATCGCCCTGATCAGCCTGATTTTCGGTTTTGTCATAGGCATATATAACGACAATAGCATGAGCGCTGTATCGTCGATGAAAATAGGTTTTATTCCCATTTTTGGTTCTGTGTTCGGCGCGATGTTCCTGGACAGTCAATGGCATCCGTTTTTATACTGGTCACCTTTTTACTGGGCCTTCCGGTCTATAGACCAGATTATTCTGCAGCAGGCGGTGTGGAACGATATGCTGCTGAACAGCCTTTATATTCTGCTGATCACGATGATGGTATTCGCGTTGTTGTATAAACGGATCAAGAGAGGGTTCGCTTGAAGGAAAGACTGTCGCGGCCGGATAACCTGGTTTGGACACATCAGCCTGGCGGAACCGGTTTTACTCAAATCGAACCACAGCTTGAGCGCTTATCTATATAAGTTGTGTAAATTCAGGCATTAGAAGAATTGCTGAGAAACATTTACATTCTCAATGAACGATCAGATCGGGAGATATTTCATTTTACGGAGGTAGAAGCAATGAATGGATGGGGTTTGCTGGGACTTATTTTAATTTTCTATGCCGCGGTAATTGTCTACATAACCGCAAAAAAGCCGGAAAAAATATGGGATATGCCAAAGATTAAGCTCTTTCGAAAAGTACTTGGTGAGAAAGGGACAGTCATTTTCTTTTATCTTTTTGCGGCTGTCGCGCTGGGATTTGGCATCTGGCTGCTGACGTTCTGACCTGTACTGTTCCATCATCGCTTCTCGGATGATGCGAAAACAAGGTGTCACGTCTGTTTCAGACTATGCTAAAATAGGAGAAGACTTAATTTGGCTGGAGGTAAATGAGATGCCCTATATTCATGTAAGTACAGATGCAGCGCTCGACCAGAAGCAAAAAAGTGACCTGAAAGCGATGCTGGGTCAAACGATTGAGCTGCTGCCCGGTAAAAGTGAAGCTGTCCTCATGCTGCGGATCGATGAGCAAACACAGATGTATTTCAAAGGTGAAAAAGGAAACTGTGCCATACTGGCGGTTCACCTTTACAAAGAAAGCCCTCATGAAGCCAAAAAGGTATATGCAAAACAGGTGCTCAAGCAGTTTTGTGAGCTTACAAAGCTGCCGGCAGAGCGTGTCTTTATGAACTTTACTGAGCATAATGACTGGGCTGGCAATGGTGCGCTCATCGAAAGATGATCATCAGTGCCAGTCGAAGAACAGATATACCAGCATTTTACGGGAACTGGTTTCAAAACCGGCTCCAGGCGGGTTTTGCTCTGGCAGTTAATCCTTATCGGCCAGACCAGCGGCGGCTTGTCAGGCTTGACCGTGAACATGTAACGGCCTTTGTTTTCTGGACAAAAGATCCAAGGCCGTTTTTGCCTGTTCTGGAAAAAGTTGATGACCTGGGCATTCCTTTTGTGATCCAGATGACACTGACGCCCTATGACATTGATATGGAACCCGGTCTTCGGGAAAAGCGCGCGCTGCCGGAAGTGATGGAAGTGATTGCCCGCCGATATGGCCGGCAATGTCTGGTCTGGCGCTACGATCCGATCATGCTCACACCGCGTTACACGCTGGGCTTTCATCAGCAAGCGTTTGCCAGCCTGGCAAATAAGCTGGCAAACAGTGTCAGCAGCTGTGTGATCAGCTTTTTTGACCCGTACAGGCATTTAAAAAAAGTTGCCGGCCGGCTTCAGATCCAGCTGGCTGAACCACAACTGCGCCTTGAGCTTTGCCAGGCGCTGGCGAGAACAGCCAGCGCTTGTTCATTGCCCATCAAAGCCTGCTGCGAAACAGATATCCTGCAGCAGGCAGGTATTGCTGCCGGCAGCTGCATAGACCCGGATCAGATTGCGCTGCTGACAGGCCGCAGACCAGATAGGAAACGGGATCCGAATCAAAGACCGGGCTGCGGCTGTATGCCCAGCGTTGATATCGGTGCCTATCAGACATGCCTGCATGGCTGCCGGTACTGCTATGCGACAAAAAGCGAGAAGATGGCGCGCGGGTATTACGACCGGCACGATCCGGCCAGTGAATCGCTTCATCCAGGCATATAATTAAATGATCGTTTACATGGCAGGGCGAAGAGTCCGCCAGATGATGACAGACAGGAGACAATGATATGTCCTGGCTTAAACCCTATATGCCCGCTTATATGCGTTTCGCGATTCCGGCCTGGGCCTGCCTTCTCGGAGAAGTACTCATCGATCTTAGCCTGCCCACGCTGATGGCTCTGATCGTTAATATTGGCATTTACGGCAATGATACCGATTACGTGCTGCAGATGGGGTTTCGTATGCTGGGCCTTGCCCTGGTCGGATCAATTTTCGGCATGGGCAGAAACTGGTTGTCGACACATGCTTCGCAGGACCTGGGAACAAAACTGCGAGCGGATCTGTTCCGCAAAACGCAGCAGCTGTCGCTGGCATCCGCCCGGCAGTTTGGCACCGCGTCGCTTATTACCCGCCTGACCAATGATGTTATGCAAGTGCAAAATCTATCATTCATGCTGACCAGGATTTTTATTCGTGCGCCTCTGATGCTGATCGGCGGCATCATCATGGCATTTACCGTCAATGCTCAGATGGCTTTGATTCTGGTGGCTATTTTGCCGGTTCTGGCGCTGCTGATTGG
>SLHU01000041.1 GCA_007135995.1 Clostridiales bacterium
AAGAATCAGGTGATAAACCTGTTCAAGACCACACGCTGTTTTTTCGAGATGAACCTGACGGGTGTTCTCTGCGCTCTGCCAGGCAAAGCGCTTGACACTTTTGTCAGTCAAAGAGCTTAACCCCTTTATCTGTCAGTGTTTGCTGCAGCTTTGATACATCAAGATGGCGGGGAAGCACCTCCTCTGTACTGCACAGGGCTGCAGCCGTTCCCGCCGCCTGTCCCAGGCCGATCATATTACCCATGCTTTTGCCTGCTGCATGGCCCAAAAAAGTGGCCGAGCCGCAGCGGCCTGCCACTAGCAGACCATCAATCTCTTTTGGCAGCATCGACCGGTAAGGATAGCCATGCCCTGATTTCATTTCACCTATATAAAGCTGGTTAGCATCAATGTTGCCGTACTTGCGGGCAACGATGTCATAAAATTCTGTACCCTGACGGGCATCCTCCACGGTCATGACATATTCGCCCACCAGCCGCCGGGTGTCGCGGATGCCCACGTTAGCGCCGGTACGCATCAGACAGCAGTTTTCCAGACCGCGAATTTTATAGCGGCGGGCCAGCTTCACAAAATCCACAGCGACCCGGACTCCAAAGCGCTCAGCCAGCGTCAGATCCGCCGCGTCGGTGCCATCCAGGCTGCCTAAGCTGATGGCTGCACCGTTGTTGACAGATAACACACCGGGCACAGTCGTGCGGTCAAAACCATACCAGGCCGCGGTGACATACCCATCTGCCCGTGCTTGCTCAAGAATATCTTTGCATGGACTGTTGTTCATGTTCCAGTACTCCAGAAACCGATCCGGATCAGTGTTAGCCAAAGCGAAGACCAGAGACACTGGCATATGGCGGCCGTCTTCCTCCCAGCCTTTCACCATTTCCGCCCCTGCTTTATACGCGACATCTCCGTCCCCGGTGGCATCTACCACCACTGACGCAGTAAAAACTTGATCTTTATTCTTTCCCTGGACCACAACACCGCAGACTTGCTTGTTTTTCATCACCACATCAATCACCGGACTGTACAGGCGATATTGGCAGCCAGCCTCTTCCAGCAGCTCGAAAGCAGCCAGTCTGAGATAGTCCGGATGAATGTCGAGCCCGTCACCATCAATGAAATTTTGTTTCGCAGGAACAAAAGCATCGTCTTTGAAAGACTTGATTTTATCTGCAAAGATATCATGAACGCCGCCTCTGGGTCCGCCGTCCAGCAAGAGCCGGTTCATCGGCATCCACAGAGCGACTGCCGCGACACCGCCAAAGAAACCTTTTGCCTCCAGCAGCAGCGTTCGTGCGCCTGCCTGCGCTGAGGCCAGTGCGGCACCAAGACCTGCCGGGCCTCCGCCTGCTACAATCACGTCATAGTGCTCGTCCCCCTTAGGAATTTTTTCTGTTATTTGTTGAATATTCATCGCACTCTCCTTTTATCAGCTCCGGCTCATATCTGCTGCCACAGATGCAGCATGCTGTTGGAACGCTTTCAAGTCCTCCCCGGAACGGGGTTACATCACCAGGATGGGTTTTCACCCCCGGGGCGGGTCTGTTTGCGAATGACCTGATCACTCATATTATACATAATAATGTCGTTTTCTGCTCTTTGACGCCCCTGTTCTTATCAAGCTGCGATGCTGAGTGCAGGTTTATCTGCTTCATGCCTGCTGCCAGATGCAGATACGTGCGGGAACAGTGAACTGGCGTCTCACCTTTCCAGCGCAGGACGGCGGCGGACGATTTTCCAGCGCAGGACGGCGGCGGACGATGGCACCGTATAGCTTTTTGTCTGATATCCAGCCCTGCTGGCACAGGAAAAAGCCATGGTCAAAATAATCGCTGCAGCTTATCCACTGCTCAAGCGGTGCAAAGTCCACGGCAAATGCGTTATAATCACATACAGAGCAGCAGCGTTTTATTCCACAACAAGTTCATGGGTATATACGCAGCATTTCGTGAAACGAAAGAAGGTTCTGAACAACCTTCCAGATCGCAGGTTTCAGCAGGAGGTTTGCATCATGAACGCAGCAATTGACCGTTTCTTCGACGCTCGTTTCGGCTTGTTTATTCACTGGGGGCTTTACAGCCTGCTGGCCGGTGAGTGGCAGGGACAGCGCATGGACGATATTGGCGAATGGATTATGTCCTATCACAAAATACCGATCCGGCAGTACGAGAAACTGGCAGAGCAGTTTAATCCGACCGAGTTCGACGCTGATGCCATCGCGCGGCTTGCCAGAGATGCCGGCATGCGTTATCTGGTGATCACAAGCAAGCATCACGAAGGCTTTGCCTTGTTCCATTCAAAAGCGGACGCTTATAACGTAGTGGACGCGACCCCCTTCGGCCGCGATGTTATCGCCGAACTGGCAGCGGCCTGCCGCAAGTATGACCTGAAACTGGGTCTTTACTATTCGCAGGCACTTGACTGGCATGAACGTGATGCCGGCGGCTGGGACGATCCGGCCTATCTCCCCCCCAGGCGGCCATGGGGCAACATCTGGGATTTTCCCGATCATACGGGGAAAAATTTCGAAGCTTATTTCAGCCGCAAAGTACTGCCTCAGGTTCGGGAGCTGCTGACACATTACGGAGATATTTTTCTGATCTGGTTTGATACACCGCGGACGATTACCACAGACCAGTCAGCAAGGCTGTACGAACTGGTCAAATCGCTTCAGCCGGATTGCCTGGTTAACTCACGCATCGGCAACGGTCTGGGGGATTACGAGAGCCTGGGTGATAATCAGATGCCAGCCATCCCGCTGCGCGTACCCTCGGAGTCACCGATCACACTAAATGATACATGGGGTTACAAGTCATATGATCATCACTGGAAAGACAGCCGGGACATCATTGGCAAGCTGACTCGCCTGGCCGGTAAAAATGCTAATTTGCTGCTCAATATCGGTCCCCGCGGAGACGGATCGGTTCCGGAGGAAAGCGTGCGGATTCTCAAGGAAGTCGGCGCCTGGACCCGGGCTAATCAGGAGAGCATCTATGAAGTGCGGTCCAGCCCGTTCGATCATGACTTTGCCTGGGGATCCATCACCAGGCGTGACCGTCAGCTCTACTGCTTTCTGGATGACAGCCGGCAGTCACGGCTGACCATCAACGGACTTGACAATCAGGTCAGGCAGGTTGTTTCATTGGATGAAGAACAAACGCTTCCCTTCACACAGCAGCGTTTATGCGACAGCACCTCACTGACCATCAGCCTGTCTCCTTCAGATCAGCCTTATCCGGTGTATCGCATCACACTGGACGGGCCTGCCAAATGCAGCCGGAAAATTTACATGCAGGATGAAAACCGCCTGCTGCTCTACCCGCATCAGGCACAGGCACTGCTGGGCGATCAGCGGTGTGAGTTGAGTCATCAGATATTTGGAGGGAGATATAAGAAAGCCGGGACAGCCAGTATCAGCTCTGCCGGCACACTGATCGCCTGGTCTGATCCTCAGCTGACCCTTAGCTGGGATGCCTGGGTCACGCAGACAGGCAGCTATGATGTGAAAATACAGCTGCCTGTACAGTATAATCAGTCGCCTCGGCAAGTGAATCATCGTTTGCGCTTATCTGTTACCGACCAGGACGGGACGAAGCAGACCCATTGGCCCCATGTGCTGGAAAGCGGTGCGGCACGGGCAGAAAATCCTTTACCCCTCCGCGAAGGCCTTTGTCGCTTTACTTTGAAACTCGAAGCATGTGACGCGGATAAAGAGATGACTTTACAACAGATAGAATTGGTCTTGCTGCATTGATCTGATAACAGCTTAATCAAAGCAGATCATGTTGAGCAAAAAATCAGAAAGAGGTATTTTATGAATTTTCAGCTGACAATAGAAAAAACTTCAAGGGCGATTTTAGGCGAAGGACCCCTGTGGGACTATCGGGAAAACAAGCTATACTATGTCGATATTGAAGGTCAGAGCATAAGGAAATACGATCCTGAGACAAAGCATGAATGGGCGTTCCCCACACCGCAGAAAGCAGGCACACTGGGACTGTGCAAAGACGGAAGGCTTCTGGCGGCACTGGAAGATGGCATCTATTTTTTTGATCAGGAAGAGTTCGTGCCGGCACATGCCAAGTGCCCGATTGAAGGCTTTCGGTTTAACGATGGAAAAGTGGGACCAGACGGCCGGTTTTATGCAGGCACGATGAGTCGTGAAGGTAAAGGCGCGTTCTACCGGCTGGATACAGACGGAACATTGACCAAGCTGTTCGATGGCGTTTATACTTCAAATGGCCTTGACTGGTCATCGGACATGAAAACACTTTATTACAATGACACGAACTGCAATAGAACGGATGCGTTTAGTTTTGATGCGAAAAGCGGCTGTGTTTCAGACAGAAAACCGGTTTTCGATTACGGCGACGAGCGGCCTGACGGTATGTGCATTGATGAAAAAGGACAGCTTTATGTTGCGCTGTGGGGTTCGAATAAAGTCAAAATAATCGATCCTCAAAAGCAGCTGCTGATCGGTGAGATCAAAACACCCGCCCTGCAGACATCATGTACCGTCTTTGGCGGAAATGATTTAAGCACACTTTTCATTACTTCGGCATGCATCGGCCAGATGGACAACCCTGAAGAAATACTAGCAGGCATGCTCTTTTCAGTCAGCATGCCTGTAAAGGGTGTGAAAGCCAACTTGTTCGGCTAGGGTTAGGATGCAAGTATCAGTTAATAGTACAATCATCTGGAGGAAAATAATCGTGAAAAATAACCGGCAAACTTTCACTATGAGGCAGATCGTGAGTATGATGACAGTGATCACGATGCTGACCAGTTCCTCATTATTGTACGGATGTTTCGGAAAACCGGAAAAATCACTTTCTTCCATCATACTGGAAGGAGGGAACGCATTATGGTCAGTAACTGCATATACTTCTGATCAGGATCTGAAGTATCTCACAGCGGTATTCTATAATCATGCGGCAGATCACATTTTCGATGAACATGGCATTGTCAGTTTTGCAATTGGCACATCCATTGGCACGTCATCCTACAGCTATAGCAAGTCAAATGGTTATATAGATAGTGAGTACTCGAACGATCAGACAGAAAGAGTCGTCCGCACATCAGATGATACATTTGAAGTACTATTTGATTTCGAGACATTATTCGACAGAGATATTTTGGGAAAGAATAAACAAGATAAATATAAGCACATCATCGCTCAAATTGGTGCTGATTGTGAAACGATCCATCTGTTGCCTGCAGAGTAATTGGTTGTTTGCCGGATCTCCTAAAGGAGCGGATACCAGCGTCTGTATAAACTTAACTGTCGAGCCGGATAAGGCCAATGATCTTGATTCGTGTAAAGATCCTCAGTGTCTGCTCATGTTGATTTCGGGCAGTATTTTGAATATGTCAGCACAAAATGCCAGCCTACCAGGGCTACCAGGGATAAGGCTGATCGGCATATAAATCATGAAAAAGATAGTCCGGGAGTTTGTTGCGTCCGATAAATTCCCATATCTTCGCTGCAGTCACCTCCGGTTCAACATCGGCATGGGCCGCTTTTTCGCCCGTCATATACGTCCGCATCCAGCCGGGCTCCAGCAGATAAACCCGGATGCCTTTTTGCCGAACCTGGTTTTGCAGCATGATCGACTGCACATTCAGCGCGGCTTTAGACCCGCAGTACGCATATCGGTTGACAATATTGTTTTCAATCTTATGTGCCATACTGCCAGCGCCTGATGAAACGTTGAGAATGAGTTTTTTGCTGCCCCGGGCAAGCAGATCAAGCATTGCTTTGCTGACACGCAAAGGGCCCACCGCATTAACATTATAAACCGTCAGCATTTCCTGAAAGTCAAGTGCTTCAGTCAGTGTCGCTTCCTGGCCTAAAACAGCCGCGTTGTTGATCAGAACATCTAACCGGTCTGTCTGCCGGCTGATTTTCTCCGCAGCAGCCTGGACGGAAGCATCCTGGCTGACATCAAGCGGGATAATCTGCAGTTTATCGCCATAATGCGCCTTCAGATTATCCAGCAGCTGCGGCTCGATGCCGTATCTGCCGGCAAATACCTGACAGCCTCCGGCAAGCAGCTGCTCCGTTATCGCCCGGCCCAATCCACGATCTGCGCCTGTAACACATGCAATCATAATCATCGCTCCTTCTCCGATTTCATCAAATCATACTACCTTATGCGGCGCCCTTGCCATAGTCATTCGAAATAATCCAAACGTCCAATGCGACGCCTTTGCCATAGTCTAAAACCAGCGTCAACGGCTTCGTCAATGAAATCAATTTGACTGTACTTGTATTCTAGCAGCGCGGTCAATTCAGACAGCATGACCGGACTATCTGGTCTGATGACTGATCGTTTCCTGTATTTTATCATATCAATTGAAAACTCAGGCAGATAATTTTTACAACTCATCCTGTTTCTCGTCTTAAATTCTGGATATGGCCTGTAGTGGCATCGTAATCTTGTCAGATAATCAATCAAAAACAGCACCTGGCCAATGACAGGACTACAAAACCAAATACCATAGGACAAGGATTAACCGGACCGCTAAGACCTGAAGCGATATCCGGCGCCCCAGACCGTCTCGATGTATTGATCCTGAACAGGTCTTGTTTCGATTTTTTCCCGAATCCGGGCGATATGAACCGTTACAGTCGCGGTATCTCCTATTGCGTCAAATCCCCATATTTTCTCAAACAGTTCATCTTTGCTGAAGACCCGGTTCGGGCTGCGCATGAAAAACAGCAGCAGGTCAAACTCTTTATGAGCCAGATTGACCTCTCGGCCATTGAGCAGCACACGTCTGGAATCAGGCTGGACTTCC
>SLHU01000104.1 GCA_007135995.1 Clostridiales bacterium
GAAAGATTGAATAAAGAGCTGCATTTTGGATTTAAAGCGACCGGTTCACTTTTAATCGCTTTCAAAGATGATGATTTACCAACACTCACACAGCTGCTTGAAAACGGCCGCCAGAATGGTTTAACCGATTTATCAATAATCGGCCGAGATAAAATAATGGCGCTGGAGCCTAACATTAATCCGGATATTATGTACGCTTTATACTGTCAGGGAGCAGGTATCTGTTCTCCATATGGCATGGCAATCGCACTGGCAGAAAATGCGGTAGAAAACGGCGTGGATTTATACCTTAACCAGATAGTAAACGAAATTAGGCATTACAGCAGTAATCTGTCCAGGCAGCGATTTCTGGTCAGCACACCTGATTTACAGTTTAGTGCATCTTACATCATCAATTGCAGCGGAAAAGATGCGGACAAAGTTTCATCCATGCTTTACGATCCAGCTTACAGCATTACCACTCGAACCGGTGAATATCTTGTTTTTCAGCGGGGCAGCGGCCAGATTATGAGACAGGTGGTGTTTCAGGTGCCGACCATGATGGGAAAAGGCATTCTGGTAACACCCACAGTGCATGATAACTTGATGATTGGTCCTGACGCAATCAATGAGCCTGGCAGTCCAGACCGCTCAACACACCTTGACCGGCTGGGATCGATCTATGATCAGGCCAGAAAGACAACGGACAAAATTGATCCTAAACAGGTGATTCGCAGTTTTAGCGGCGTTAGAGCAGTTTCATCAACAGATGACTTTATAATCGAAATGAGCCCGGTATTCGGTCTGGTTGAAGTGTCTGGCATACAATCTCCGGGATTGACAGCCGCACCGGCTATTGCAGATCGGGTTGCGGATATACTTCATGGTGCCGGATTAAAGCTAAATGAGAAAATGAACTTTCAGCCAGAGCGAAAACCACTGCCGGAAACAACTGAGTTCAGGCCGATGTCCGAAATAGTTGAGAAAGCCAATCTGCCGCCTGGCCCCGAAAGAATCATCTGTCGCTGTGAGCAAGTATGCGAGCAGGTCATACTGGACTGCTCCGGGCGCGGCCTGCCCATCAACACGGTGGATGCTGTCAAGCGAAGAACCCGTGCCGGCATGGGCATCTGTCAGGGCAGTTTTTGCCGCCCGCGCGTCACTTCCCTCCTTAAGCAAATAAGCAATCTGCCGGTTGACGGTCTGACCGACGCTCAGCGTGATTCACTCACCCGCGTCACCCGGAAACAGTTTATCAACTACCTCAATTCACGAGACAACTGAATTTTTGAGACGTTTCGTGCCTGGCACCGGGTTTATCTTCGTGCCTGGCACCGGGTTTTGTGTGCCTGGCACCGGGTTTTGCGTGCCTGGCACCGGATTTTGTGTGCCTGGCACCAGGTTTTGTGTGCCTGGCACCGGGTTTTGACAAAAAAAGGTCCGGTGGTGAGCCGGACCTTTTTTGTCAGATGAGTTGTATGTTGAGTTTGAAGTAAATGGGTTTGTTGGCCTGGAGGATGTGCTTGGGATTGATTTCCGTGGACCAGGCCATGTCGCCTCCGATTCCTGTCTGGGCAGCATCCAGATTCAGGTATATTTCTTCTTTTCTGTCGATCTCGTGCTCATGCCAAGCTTTCCAAGTGTCTTCAACCGTATAATGCTGTGCGGTAAAGGCAAAGGGATCGCCGCTGATCATCATTTTTCTGCCTTCGTCGTTTTCCAGTATCAGCCAGCGGGTATCGCTGTGTGAGCCATTAAAACTGACTGGGATAAACGGGAAATGTGTCTCATCAACCGTTGTCTGATATTGTCCGACCGGGGCGGCAAGATTGCGATCGCAGTAGCTTTCACCGGGCCCTCTGCCGTACCAGGCGAGTTTTTCAAAACCCTGGGGCAAAACGAACTCAAGACCAGCTCTCGGCAGTGTCTTAAAGTTTCCCCGGGGATCAAACCGGCTGATCAGGCTCAAATGTCCCATCTGATCTATAATGTAACGCACTTCACTGAGTATCGTGCCTTGCTGTCCGACAAGCTCAGCACGTGCAATGACTTCTACTTCGCAGGTCTGCGCTGAACTGTCTGGGCAATTTTTCGCCAGATAGGTTAATCCGGCAGGTTCGCGTTTGAGACCATCCGGCATAAAATCCTGCCACTGAACCTGGATGTCTCCCCGCCATCTGCCATCAAGATGAAGCCCGCTTCTGCCCCGCATAAACTGCTCTGTGCCGCCTTGGCTCAAATAGGAAACATCTTGTTTCTCAAAATTGATCATACAGGCCTGGCTTATGTCAAATTGAATCTTGAAATCTTTGCCTTTGACCGTCAGCACGTGGCCGTCTTCAAGCAGTTTTAATGCATCTTCAGGTTCGCAGCAGATCATCGATGAAGATCTTGCTTGTCCATCGCCCTCGACGGATGTTTTATCGAGCTCAAACTGGCGGTATGCAACGGGGTAACCAGCGGCTGCCCATAGTGCATCGTGATTGATGACAACTTCTATTTGCACATGCCATTCATCAAAGGCGGGTTCTGCTTTTTGACCGCAGGCACAGCCTGCAGGTGAGACCACCTTTGCAGGAGTCTTTTCATCTGCTGCCTGTTTCCTGCTGATCATTGCCGTCAGATCAAGCGCAATCAGATGGTCACCTGGTCTGATCTTCAGCGGTCCGCTGACAGCACCGTCTGTGCCGCAAAGTGATTGCAGCATGGCCGGATCAAGATCGACCGGATTCATCACCTCACAGCTGCCTTTGCCTGCACTTAAGCCGTTTTTCTGCAGCTCATAATGGAAGTCAAAAGCTGAAAGCGGCAGATCCATGGTGCGGTTCCTGACTGCGAAGATGCCTTTTTCTGAGTCGATCATTTCAATCAAAACAGGAGCCTGCCCCTGCTTGAACTCATAGGCACAGGGCTTTGGCGTTAAATCCGGTAAAACAACGCCATTGGCGCACATATATTCCGGTACAACCCATTCAACCAGATCTTCACCAAAATCGCCGCCAAATCCAAAGAATGTTTTCCCGTCTTCTGTTTTCGCCGGCAGACACTTGTCCTGCCAGTCCCAGATAAATCCACCCTGGAAAATCTCGTATTTTTCACTCAGCTCAAGAAACTGTTCGAAACCACCTGTCGTATTACTGATCTGATACGCATACTCTACCATGACGATAGGCCGGCGGTCGCGGTTATCAGTGATCATCTGCATGATCAGATCAATCGGCGGATACATGGTGCATTTAATATCACTGGCAATGTGACCGGGATCATTGTTTTCATACTGTACAAGCCGTGTGCTGTCGTATTCGCGTATCCAGTTTGCCATCGCAGCATGACCCGGACCATAACCCGATTCATTGCCAAGTGACCATGAAACAATGGATGGATGATTTTTGTGCTGCAGAACCATCCGGCGGGCTCTTTCGAGCATCGCCTCAGCCCATTCAGGATTATTCGTGATTGATCCGCCAACGCCGTGTGTTTCCAGATTGGTTTCACAGACTACCAGTATGCCAAATTGATCGCACAGGTCATACCACAGATCGTTATCCGGGTAGTGGGATGTTCTGACGGCATTGAAATTCAGCTGCTTCATCAGCCTGATCTCTTTGATCATGTGCCGGGCTGAAATCGTTCTCCCGGTCGGCCAGGCATGATCATGCCGGTTTACACCTTTGAAGACAATTCGTTTGCCATTTAGCTGTATGACATTGCTGACGATTTCAATTTGTCTGAAGCCAACCCTTGTACTTTCACAATCAATGACTTCGCCCTGCTTGTTCAGCAGTGCGAAAACGGCCGTATAAAGGACAGGACGGTCGCAGGACCAGGTTTGAATCTCATCTATTTCAAACTGAAAATTGGCTGACTCAGCTACAGGCAGCTGCTCGTGATAGAAAAGATTAGATCTAAGCCCGAAAATCGGCGTGATTACATCAACAGGACGTTCTGACGTCTTGATACATTTTCCGTCAGGACTGAACAAACTCATACGAACTGACAAGTCAGCAAATCCTGGTTTTCTGTTGACAAAGCATCTTGCTTTAACCTCGCCGCTTTTTCCGGAAGGATCTGGCTTAGCGTCCACCTTGTAATCCCGAATATACTGCGCCGGTTTTTTAATCATCCACACAGACCGGTAGATGCCTGATATGTGAAAATAGTCTTGATCTTCAAGCCAGGTGCCATCACTAAACCGAAGCACAACGAGCATCACGGTGTTGTTGCCATCGACCAGATAATGGGATATGTCAAAAGTCGCAGCCAATTTGCTGTCCTGAGAATAACCAACCGGCTTATGATTGACGTAGAGATAGAAAGCAGACTCTACACCATCAAAATGCAGGAAAACCTGTTCTTCTGTGCCGGACTTTTGGTAATCAAGTGAACGGCGGTAGACACCACATGCGTTTTCATCTGGTATAAACGGCGGATGGTACTGGTGCATGATATCTTCCTGATCATCCGATACTTCATGCAGCGGTGTCAGATAGTTGACGTTCTGAGCTTTCTTGAAAGGATACAAAACGTTGGTATAAACAGGCGCGCCGTAGCCTTGCAGCTCCCAGTTTCCCGGAACCGATATGGGCTGCCAGGCATGTTCTGCATTTTCTGGTTTATCCGGCAGCTGTTCCAGGCTGCTGTAATAGGCAAAATCCCACTGCCCGTCCAGACAGGTTCGGTTGGGTGAAGCCTTGCCGCCAAGCGCTGTCTGATCTGCCGGCGGACTGGCTGAAGCGGACGCATCTGAGGCCAGACCGTCCGAATCCGGATTCTTGTCTGATAGATTTATAGAAGGCTTGGAAATGTGTGATTTCGTGTCTGACGCCATTTCCTCTGCAACAAGCGCGTTTAGCTGTTCAATTTCATTTGATTTGCTGACAGCGCCTTCAAATGCCATCAACTCATGTGGCCAGGCATGCCAGGCTGCATGCGCCGGTTCCCGGTTAATTTGCGTAATATACTGATTCTCATAGTCTGGTTTCTGATGAAAACCTGATAGCTTCTTCTTCATCTTTGTACCTCTCTTTTAATGTTCAATCGATCGAAAAACCTGTCATCATGCATGTCAATCCTGGCATGGATGAAGCTGATCATGTCTGATGCAAAATGTCTTGCCAGCTTTCGCAGAACCGTTTTAGTATCAATCATTCTTGCAGGTTTTAACGTGCAGCTTTAAATGCTTCTTCATGATTGGCAAGGATATCCCACGTGAATGCCTGTTTGGGCATAAAGGGCTATGATTGACATTTGATGTGCAGCTTACCTCTACACTACCATCTTAACATTAAAAATAGTGCTTGACTTGTTTGATACGATTGTTCAGCCGATCGTTTTGGCGCATAATGACCGTGACACAGGAATGTTTATCTGCAAGGCTTTACCGTCAGCTCAACCACAGCCGGATTTATCTTATAAACTGACCGTCAGATAACTTGCAGGCGGCTCATGCGCACAAATCACTCAACCGCATCTGGCTTAGGCTTAACCGTGAAACGTTCATTCAACCGTCAGCTCAACCACAGCCGGCTTACACTGGTCTGCCTGGAAACGGACACGGATCACACCTGATTTGCGGCTGGCACGAACAACTGCCAGCACATAGCCGTCAAACGTGGTTCGCTCAAGGTCAAAGAAATTCTCCGTGCTTTTTGGATCTGCACTGCCAAAACCTTGAAGGATACCCGGACCTTCAATACTCACCGACACTTTTTGGTCTGATGCCCGATTAACAATCCCTTGATCATCAGTCAGCGCGACTATCAAAAAGCAAAGATCCTGACCATCTGCCCTCAACGTCTGACGATCAGCTTTGACTTGCAGCTGCGAGACAGCTGACGCAGACTGGAGCGTTGCTGAGCCAATCGGGTTGCCATTTTGATAGGCAACAGCCTTTACTTCACCCCTATCATAGAATGTATCAAATTCAGCTCGAAAGCGATTTGCCGCACCGGCCGGTTTGCGGCCGATCGACCGGTTATTGATCAGCAGCTCAACTTCTTGCGCATCAGCATAGACTTCAACAATTATCGGTTTTTGCTCATCATCCGGCCAGGTCCAGCTGGCAATGGAGTCAGTCCAGCTCCAGGGCGTTTTGATGGTTTTTTTGCCATAATTTTCCGGTCTCTGAACCGAGATATATGGATCGGATCGCAGTCCCCAGACAATTTCTCTGTAGTACGATGCCGGCCGACGATTGCCAATGATGTCAAAATCACCGCAATAGGCGATATACCAGGGGAACTGGCCATACACACTCTTGGCCTCACCGCTGTGCTCGAACTCAGTTTTGCCGATTGCAGCCTCGCCCAGATAATCCCAGCCGGTCCAAGTAAAATCACCTATGATAAAGGGATTTTGCTTTACATACTCCCAGTTGATATCAATATGATCTGGAAATGTTTCACTGCCACAGATCACGCGATGTGGATATAACATATGGTCTTCCATATACCGCGAATCCATATAATTGTAACCGGCTATATCAACCGCGGCATAGGCTTCCTCAACTGACTTGACAACAAAATCAAGGTCCATCATCTCGCTCATCTTCTCTGCAAGATTAGCCATCAGATCGTTTATGTCACTCTGACTATTGTCTTCATCTGGCTGGTCGCCCACCTGTTCAGTTGACTGCTCAACTGCTTTCTTCGCAGCCTCCTGCCTTTCTTTTTGCATTTTTTTCAGTTGATCCAAGGTTGACACCATTGAGTTGATGGAGTTGATTGAATAGCGGGTCGGGTCCAGTTGCCTTATTTTTTCGGCCAGCTTCCGAGACCAGCTTCCGCCAAATCGCAGTC
>SLHU01000051.1 GCA_007135995.1 Clostridiales bacterium
CTGACGCCTTCACATTACCCCGACCAGATAACGAAGGAAAAGGGCATTCTGACCGGACTGCTGCAATGGGAAAGAGAAAACCCCAATATTAAGAGCATCCGGCCGGATTATAAAGCCGCTGTCGCGAAAAAATTCGCCCAGGAAGGTCCCTATGGCACGTATTACGAGCTGCTGCTGACAGACCGTCAGCAGTATCTGACAGAAGGATCGCGTTCTAATCTTTTCTTTATCAAGGACCAGGTTGTTTACTCGGCTCACGACAGTAAAATCCTGCTGGGGATCACCCGCAAACACGTCAGGCAGGCCATCACAGCGTCAGGGTCGGTTCTGGCCGAAAAAATGCTGACGCTGGATGACGTCAGGTCCGGCGCGGCTGATGCCGCCTTTATCACCAGTTCGCCGATTGATATACTGGCGATTCGGGCAATTGAAGATCTGAAGCTGTCGTCTGCCGTCAATCCGCTGCTGAAAAAAATAGACCAGGCGTATCAGGCCATTGTGAAGACGTATCTGGCCAGCCGAAGCCCGGGTCATACCTTATAAAGACAAGCAGCTAAAGGCAGGTAAAGGCAAGCAGATAAAAGCTGACAATATTTATCACATCGGCAAGCAACATGCATCACATCAATCATTGACCGGTCGAAAGATGACTGGTTTAGTATTACAGGAGGTACTACACATGAAGCAAGAACAAGGACAAATTTCAGTCAATACTGAAAACATTTTCCCCATTATCCGCAAATGGCTCTATTCCGACAGGGATATATTCCTGCGCGAACTGGTGTCAAACGCCGCGGACGCAAACTCAAAGCTGCGCCGGCTTGACAGCCTTGGCGAGTTCACCTTGCCGGAAGACGAGCAACTGACCATCACTATTGAATATGACAGTGACAAAAACGAACTGGTGATTGAAGACAATGGCATCGGCATGACCGCCGATGAGGTACGCAAGTATATCAATCAGATCGCTTTTTCAGGTGTGATGGATTTTGTTGAGAAATATAAAGATAAGGGCACTGAAACGGAAGGCATCATCGGCCATTTCGGACTTGGCTTTTACTCCGCTTTCATGGTATCGGACAAAGTGCGCATTGATACGCTCTCGTACCAGGATGGTGCAGAGGCGGCGTCATGGGAAAGTGAAGATGGCATGTCTTATACCATGGACACGTCCGACAGAAGTGCCCGGGGCAGCCGGATCACCTTGTCGCTGTCGGAAGAAGGCATAGAATTTATCAATGCAGAAAAGCTAAGGGAAATCCTGGATAAATACTGCAGCTTCATGCCGTATCCCATCTACTTCAAGGATATTGTCGGAGACCGGAAAAAAGCTGAGCAAGCTGCAAAAGACGCTGAAGAAAAAGCAAAGAAAGCCCGTGAAGAAGCAAAAGAAAAAGACGAAGACGCTGACGAAGCTGAGCAAAAAGCCCGTGAGGAAGCACTCGCGACACCCGCTGTGCAGCCAATCAACGACACAACGCCGCTGTGGCTGAAAAAACCAAATGACTGCTCGGATGATGAATATAAGGCCTTTTACAAGAAAGCCTTCAAAGATTACCGTGACCCGCTTTTCTGGATTCATCTGAACCTCGACTATCCTTTCCGGCTGCAGGGCATTTTGTATTTCCCGAAAACCGATAACGCCTATGAATCACTGGAAGGCCGGATCAAGATCTACTACAACCAGGTTTTTGTTGCCGATAATATCAAAGAAATAATCCCTGAGTTCTTATTCCTGCTCAAAGGCACCATTGACTGTCCCGACCTGCCGCTGAATGTATCGCGCAGCTTCCTGCAAAATGACGCATATGTCAATAAGCTGTCGAGTCATATTGTCCGCAAGGTGGCCGATAAGCTCAATCAGCTGTTTAAAAACGACCGTGAAGCATACGAGAAATACTGGAAAGATATTGGTGTCTTTGTGAAATACGGCATGATGCGCGACGATAAGTTCAATGATAAAGTAAGCGAAATTGTGCTGTTTAAGACAGTCGATGGTAAACACAAGACAGCCAAGGAACTCGGTGACACCCTGCTTTACACACCGGACCCGAAACAGCAGGTGGCGTATGTCAATATGGCCAGAAAACGTGATCTTGATGTGATTATCATGGATCATGAAATTGATAACCACTTCATGTCGTTTTATGAGCATAAGCAAAACGGCAAACAGTTCAAACGCGTTGACGCGGAGCTCGGCGGCAAAGAAGGCAGCAGCGACCGTCTGGAACCCATGACAGAGCTGTTCCGCAAGGCAACCGGCGTAGAAAAACTGGAAGTGAAAGTCCAGTCGCTGGGTGAAGACTCATTACCGGCAATGATCATTGAGTCGGAAGAATCACGCCGCATGCAGGAGATGCGAAAGCAGTTTGAAAATCTCCAGGGCAGCGGTGACGATCAGCCGGATATTGACAGCATGTTCCCGCTGCAGCAGACACTGGTCATTAATGAAGACCAGAGGCTGACCAGCCGGCTGCTGACACTCTCCGAGCTGCCCGGCCGTGAAGAACAGGCCAAAACGCTGGCCCTGCACGTCTATGACCTGGCCCGTCTGGGGCATGGCTCACTGACGGCCGAAGACATGGCCACCTTCCTGAGCCGCAGCGCCGAGCTGCTGACAGAACTGGCCGAAGCAGAAGGCAAAAACAAGGCATAATCAATGACATATCACTGCACGCAGGGCCTGGCTTTGATCGAAGCCAGGCCATAAGGAGTAAAGCATGCAAGAAAGAAATCAGGTACGGCGCTGCTATGCTGTAAAACGTCCCGGCTTTGATACAGAAGCGCAAGGTCTGCTGCACGATCTGCGGCAGACCCTTCGCCTCAGCGGGCTTAAGTCAGTCAGGATTTATAACCGCTACGATGTATCGGGCCTGACGGATGAGCAGTATGCCAAAGCGCGGCAGACCGTTTTTTCTGAGCCGCCGGTTGATACTGTTTTTGATGAGACGGCCGATTTTGGCAGCCCCGATCTGCTGTTTGTTGTTGAAGCGCTTCCCGGTCAGTATGACCAGCGCGCTGATTCAGCCGCCCAGTGCATCCAGATTCTGACCAGAGAAGAGCGCCCGGCTTGTAAAACTGCCCGCGTCTATGCCTTTACAGGCGACATGAGCGAGGCAGATGTCCGCGCGGTCAAAGACTGGCTGATCAACCCGGTTGAAGCGCGCGAAGCGCAGATGGATAAGCCGGAGACGCTCGAAGATCAGCTGCCGCCCCCGGCAAAGGTCGGCCTGATCACGGGCTTTCAGAAAATGGAAGAGGCGGACCTGGAAAAACTGCTCAAGGACGCAGGACTGGCAATGTCGGTGGCCGATCTGACCCTGACCCGCGACTGGTTTGTTTCGGAAAAACGCGACCCCACCTGGACGGAGCTTCGTGTCCTTGACACTTACTGGTCCGATCACTGCCGGCACACCACATTTCTGACCCGGCTGGCATCTGTCTCGTTTCCGTCTGATGACCCCCTGTCGCAGCGGCTGAAAGACTCCTATGAACTGTACCTGACACAGCGCCGGTCCCTGTATGGTGACGCAGCCGATCAGCGGCCCGTCTGCCTGATGGACCTGGCGACGCTGGCTATGAAGCTGATGCGCCGGCAGGGCAAACTCGATGACCTGGATGAATCACAGGAAATCAATGCCTGCAGTATAAAAGTGACCATCCCGGTTGACGGCCGGCCGCAGGAATGGCTGATTCAGTTTAAGAACGAAACCCATAACCACCCCACCGAAATTGAACCGTTTGGCGGTGCAGCCACGTGCCTGGGCGGCGCCATTCGCGATCCCCTTTCAGGGCGTGCCTTCGTTTATCAGGCCATGCGGGTGACCGGCAGCGGCGATCCGACTGTGCCGGTTGAAAATACCCTGCCCGGCAAACTGCCGCAGCGAAAAATCACGACAACCGCTGCTGCCGGCTACAGCGCCTACGGAAATCAGATCGGCCTGGCTACCGGCCAGGTGGATGAGTTTTATCACCCAGGCTATGTTGCCAAACGCATGGAAATCGGTGCGGTGATCGGCGCGGTGCCGGCTGACCAGGTCAGGCGCGAAGCACCCTTGCCCGGTGACCAGATTATTTTGCTTGGCGGACGAACCGGGCGCGACGGATGCGGCGGCGCGACAGGCTCTTCAAAAGCGCACGATGAACAGTCAATCGAGACCTGCGGTTCTGAAGTCCAGAAAGGCAACGCACCAACCGAGCGGAAGATACAGCGCCTGTTTCGCGACGCGGCTGTCTCAAAACGCATTAAGCGCTGCAACGACTTTGGCGCCGGCGGTGTATCCGTTGCAATCGGTGAGCTGGCAGATGGCCTGAAAATTAATTTGGACCACGTGCCGCGCAAATATGACGGCCTTGACGGCACAGAGCTTGCGATTTCTGAATCACAGGAACGCATGGCCGTGGTGGTCAGCCCGGAAGATGTACAAGGCTTTATCAAGGCCGCAGATCAGGAAAACCTGGAAGCAACCGTCGTCGCGGAAGTAACGGCTGAGCCGCGGATGGTGATGACCTGGCGCGGCGAAACAATTGTAGACATCAGCCGTGCGTTTATCGAGACAAACGGCGCTGAACAAAGCGCCGACGTGGTGGTGCAGGCACCTGACCTCGCCCGACACTGGTTTAGCCAAAAAAAGGCAGAAAACGAACGCGGTGATTTTAAATCGAGCCTGCTGTATCATTTGTCGAGCCTGGCGGACTGCAGCCGCAAGGGTCTGGCAGAGCTTTTCGACAGCACCATCGGTGCCGGCACGGTGTTAATGCCGTTTGGCGGACGCTATCAGCTGACACCTGAAGAAGGCATGGCAGCGCTGGTGCCGGTTGAAAACGGTGCGGCTGACACCGCGACCCTGATGTCCTTTGGTTTCGACCCGGCGCTGAGCAGCTGGAGCCCTTATCATGGTGCTTATTTTGCCGTCCTGCAGTCGCTGGCTAAACTGCTGGCGATGGGCGGTGACCCGCGTCAGGCACGCCTGACTTTCCAGGAGTATTTTGAACGGCTTGAAAGCGCTGAGCAGTGGGGCAAACCCATGGCAGCCCTACTGGGTGCCTTCCAGGCGCAAATGGATCTGGGAACGCCTTCGATAGGCGGCAAAGACAGTATGTCCGGCACCTTTAATGACCTGCATGTGCCGCCCACCCTGGTATCCTTCGCGGTTGGCATACAGATGGCCTATCGCATTGTATCCGCGACGTTGAAAAAGACTGGCCAGGAAGTCTGGCTGCTGCCGATTTTACTTGATGACCAGCTGCTGCCGGACGCCGGCGAATGGCTGAAACAAGCGGACATGATTGTCTCGCTTTCAGCCCGGCAGAAGATAGAGGCCATGGCAACCGTAAAAAGCAGCGGCGCGGCCATTGCAGTCGCTAAAATGTGTTTTGGTGAAAAACTGGGTTTTGATTTTGAAAGTCAGGCCGCAAACTGGCTCTTTCAGCCGCTGCCGGCCTCGCTTCTGGTCGCGCCGGCCGACGAGAAAGCCGCGTCGGAACTCAAAGCGGCTGGCGCTGTCTGTTTGGGAAAAACAACTGACGCGCCTGCTTACCGCTGTGATGATTCGGTTGTGTCTATCGATGACACCTTAGCGGCTTTTACCGGTACGCTGGAGACCGTATTTCCCGTGACAGCGAATCTAGATCAGCCAAACGAAGGCAACCAGATTTTACTGCAGACCGACAGCCGCAGCAAGCCGGCGCTGAACCATGTTAAATCAGCGCAGCCATCAGCTCTGTCATCAGCACAGTCTTCGGCCGCGCCGCGGGTGTTCATACCGGTATTTCCCGGAACTAATTGTGAATACGATACAGCCAGGGCCTTTGCCAGAGCCGGCGCGATACCGGATATCCTTGTCGTGCGAAACCTCACACCTGCATCTATTCAGGAAACCCTGGACGAGATGCAGCGCCGCATCGCGTCCGCGCAGATTCTGATGCTGCCGGGCGGGTTTTCCGCGGGCGATGAGCCGGAAGGATCAGGTAAATTCATTGCTTCTGTGCTGCAAAGCCCGGTGCTGGCGGAGCAGATCAGCCTGCTGCTCGAGCAGCGCGACGGCCTGATTCTGGGCATCTGCAACGGTTTCCAGGCTCTGATGAAACTGGGACTGCTGCCGGAAGGCAAAATCCGTCCCCTGGTATCGGATGACCCGACTTTAACCTTTAACAAGATAGGCCGGCATGTGTCTGGCTACGTGACCACCCGGATTGTCAGCAACCGGTCACCCTGGCTGCAGCTGACAATGCCAGGAGAACTGCATCAGGTGCCGGTCTCTCACGGAGAAGGCCGGTTCGTGATCTCACCTGAAAAGCTCGACAGCCTGATTAGCCAGGGTCAGATTGCCACGCAATATGCCACTCTCGAAGGTACGCCAAGCGGCCTGACTGCCTATAATCCGAATGGCTCTGTGGCAGCGATTGAAGGGATCACCAGCCCCGACGGCCGGATTTTCGGCAAGATGGGTCATTCTGAGCGCTCAGGTCCGCTGCTGGCAAGAAATATTCCCGGCGAGAAAGGCCAGCGCCTGTTTGAGGCTGGTGTCGCCTGGTTTAAGTAATCGCAGCCGATCAGACGTGTTTGCAATCAAATAAAACTGCCGGCTTTGCTGGCAGTTTTTTTGTGGTGGTGACAACATGTTATTTTTGTTTAAGAGACGCACTGCCCCGGAATCGGAAACAATGCGGATTGCTGCGTAATCAGACTGGAGCAATACATTTTTAGTCCCCTCCAGAACCTCAGGCCAGGAGGGGTTTTA